>JAISQC010000247.1 GCA_031274465.1 Synergistaceae bacterium
CCTGGAAGGGATGGCGAGACGGCTTAAAATTTGCGTCGGGATCTCCCTGAGTTTCGGCCTGGTCTCGTTTATATCGTACGCCTATAACGTTCCGCTTCTCGTGGCGCCGCTTGCCGCAAGCGCCTGCATATTGTTTGCCATCCCCGACGCGCCGGTGGCCCGCCCTCAAAATATAATCTTCGGCCATGCGGTGGCAGCAGCGGTAGGCGTGCTCTCGTGCCGATTCATTGGATCAGGCTGGCTCGCCGGCCCGATTGCCATAACGATTGCAGTATTTCTGATGGACTCGCTCGACGTCATGCACCCGCCTGCCGCCGCGACCTGTTTCCTGGCCCTCGCTTCTGGCCATGGCTTCTCGTTCGTATTGCCGGTAGCGTCTGGGGCCTGTGTTCTGGTGGCCTCATCGATAATCGTGAAGCGGGCTTTCGCCCGTGTCTTTGACCATGCGTGAGGCCTGTTAGGGTCATGTTCATCGGGCGGTCATCCGTAAATCGCTGAAATTTCCTCTCTCGCTATCCTCACCCAATTTTTTCCGTTTTCCGGGTTGTTTCCCAGGGTGTTATTGTCCTTCATTATCAGTTCAACGACGCAGCCCCTCGTCGTTTCAAGCGCGGCGCGCAGCTCCGACCTTACCGTTTTTTCGTCCATCACGGGCATGGCGAGGTGCGCGGGGGTCAGCTTTATCGATGCGATGTATTTGTCCTCCAGCAGCTCGGGGACGGTTTTCATGTCGGCCCACGGAGAGACGGAGACCCTGCGGAGGTTCGGCAGGTTTTTGATGTATTTCCAGCGGGGGTTGAACGGCTCGCAGCATCCGTAACAGTTCAGCCCGAACATGCCCGCAATGCGCTCGTGATGCGGGTACAGGAATTCCGCGTACATTTCGGGGCTTACTGAGACCATTTCCTGGCTCTCGACGAACCCCCACATGTCTTTGGTCGTGATTTTTTCCGACCGGGTTTCGAAAGAGGGCAGTTGCGAAGTGTAGCCCAGGCCGCCGGAACCGACGTAGGTGCCGTCCGTGTTGAGCGCCATCAGGCCGTTTTTCTCCAGAAAATCGAGCTTGTCGATGACGCCTTCGCAGAGCAGGGCCATCGTTTTTGCCACCCATTCAGGCTCGTCTATGAGGTCGACCAAAAAATTCTCGAAGCCCCTTATCATAATGTAGTCGTATGTGAGGCCAAACGACCACCACCATGTTGTTTTCCGCCTGACGGACAAAAATCCGCCGAATATATCTTCCGCCAGTTCCATGACGCGGTTCGAAGATTCTTCGTCTATCGTGATTCTGGGGCAGTGAAGCCTCGGAAAGTCGACCCCGTAGTCGCGGAGCGCGCCGATGATCTTGTAGCTGCCGCCGTCCTCCCCCCCGACATGCTGAAGATCGAGGCCCCATCCGTCGTCGCTGTAGACGTGGGGAACGTCGAAGTAAGGCTCTATCACCTTGTCGTCCCTGAATTCCCGCGCCCAGAAAATTTGCTTCAGCAGGCCCATCTCCCACACCCTGGCAAGCGGGTCTTCGCATTCCAGCTTGTCGGCCGACAGACATTCGTTCCAGCCGTTCTCGGGGTCGATGAAGACCACTGGGTAACGCGTTTTCAGGTCGTTGTGCTCGCGCCACAGGGCCGCTTTTTCCTCCTGTTCGCGCTCCGAGGCTATCCCCGCGACCTGTTCCGCGAGTTTTCTAAGGCGGCCTATCTCGTTTCGCGAAAAGACGTAGCCGGTGCCCATTTCGCTTATTTTGGGAATTCCGGCGGCCGTTTGCATCGTGGCGAAATCGACGCGGCCGTTATTGGCTTGCGACATGGCTCACTCTCCCATCAAATACCCGGAACATTGCCGATATTGCCGCGCGAAAAAACATATGCAAAACCAACTGTGGCGCAAAAAACAATTTTAAGACAGGATATGTTTGATTCTACTACATAATAAATTTTTTGAAAATACGTGCGGGAATTATCACGATGTAATTTGGCCAACTTTAATTGGCCTATTTATTAAGTTGATAGCCATTTTCTGCGTTACGGCGCTCTCTAATTTACTTGTTGCGGGCGCGTGCCAAGAATGGCTATGTGAGTTATACTCAAAAGCGTTGCGTGACCAATTTCGAAGGAGATGTGTAGCCATGTCGGCGAAAGCGGCGTTCATGAAAGTTTTTTACATCGGCGGGAAAAAGAAAGGAATATGTTTTGCCTTGCTCGCGCTGGCACTTGCGTTCGGGTGTTCGTGTTTCCTTGCGCCAGTTGCGGCGGCGGACGAGGAACCAGTTCTCGTCATATATCACACCAACGACGTCCACGGATACGCTTTTCACGAGGCGGACGGCGACGCCCGTCCGACGCGCTGGGGATATGATTACGTCAAGGCCGTTGTGGACAAAGACGGCGCTAGGAACAAGATGCTCCTCGACGCGGGGGACGTGTTGCACGGCCAATCCTTCGCCACGGCCCGCCGGGGCGAGTTAGTCGCGCGGATACTCGCTATGATGGATTACGACGCCATCGCCGCCGGGAACCACGATTTCGACTACGGCTGGGATCGGTTGGTCTCGCTGCGCGACCTCTATCGCCTTAACTTCGTGTCCGCGAACGCCATACGCTCAGATGGAGGCGTATCCATAATGCCCCCGTACATCATCAAGGATTTCGCGGATTTAAGAGTCGGGGTGTTCGGCCTCACCACGCCGAGCACGCCCACGTCCACCGACCCGCGCAACGTCGTTGGGCTCGCCTTCGGCAAACCGGACGAAATCGCCCAACTTGCCCGGGATGTCGTCCGCCGCATGAGGGA
>JAISQC010000053.1 GCA_031274465.1 Synergistaceae bacterium
GAAGCGCGCATAACGGCAAAGCGGATTGCGACGCTCGTTTGCTCGATGGCGGTCATCGTCTTCTACGGATATGCGCTCGGAGGAGCTGGGGGCTACCTGTTTGGGCGGGGCCGCCCGAAGGTGATAGCCCTTGGGCTGGCGGGGGGCGCGTGTTTGACGTATATAGCGCTTGCCTTGTGGAAAAGCTATCTCAGCGACGTCAGCGAATCGGACGGGCGAGGCCCAGAAGGCGGGCCGCCTCCTCCCTAAGGGCGGTGATGGGGTGCCGGCCGGCGCGTGCGCATATTTTCGCCTCGTCATCGCACAGCAGGCATTTTCGCGCAACGCCCCCGATGTCGGAGCGCGATATCGGGCCCGATTCGGCGATGACGTCGATGTCGAACACCCGGCCCCACTCGTTTCCGTCCTCGACCCGCAAAGCCGCTTTTTTGGCGAGCATCGCGCCATGCGAGGCGAAGAGTAAAATTTCCGCGACCCCGGCGAAGTTGCTCAACAAAACCCTCGCCGAACACCCCTCTCCAAACTCGCGCAAAAAAACTCCCCTGACAAAACCCATCGCGGCGGCGTCGCATTCCATCCTTTTGGGCAGCCCTGGTATGTTGATGGAAATTTGGACGACGAAACGCGGCCCAGAGGGTGCGCCCAAGAAAATCCCCTGCGCGAAAGCCCTCTCCTCGCGGGCGCGAAGAAGGCGATGGATCAGTTCGCCTCCAGCCTTCAAAGAAGCGACTTTTCCCTCATGTATTCTATCGTCGATGGAGGAAGGTAGGACGATAATTTGGAAATGTCCCCCGATGACATCATGCGCCTTGCCGCTGACGCCGAGATCGGGGCGCCGTCAGGCGCCGGAAGGCGCTCGACCTCGACGACCTCGATCCCTTCGGCGGGCAGGACGTCCTTCATCGCCTCGTTGTAGGCCCTGGTCACCGCGCTGTCAGGCTCGGTCCCGACGAACCTGGCGTTTATGCCGAGCGCGGGCGCGTAGAGGCGGCAGAACAGGCTGAGGTCGAGCCTGGCCTGCTCGGACGCCACTGCCAGCTCGCTGCGGTCCTTCAGGAAATACGTCGGAAACGTCACGTCGGAAACGGCGTAAGACCCGCTCCGCAGCAGTGTCGCGTTCCCGAACCCGGACAGCCCGGCCTCGACCATGGCGTACCTGTCCTCGAAGCTGAAGAGCGACCTGTTTTCCTCGACCACTATCACATAAAGGCGCCGGCAGGCGCTCGACGCGCGCTCCACAAGATACCTGTGCCCGAGCGTGAAGGGGTTGCAGTTCGCCACTATTGCCCCGATCTTTCCGGGCGCGCCGCCGGTGGCCTCGTCTGGCGCGGCGCGTTTTTCGAAAAGATATTTCCGATATACGCCGACGCCAGGCTCGCCCGTCTCGAGCAGGGCGGCGCTGCCTGATTCCGCCAGGTTTCGAAATCCGAGCGACGCGAAGCGCGCGGCCTTATCGGGCTTCGCGTACAAAAAAAGACGGGAGACTCCCCCGACGCGCGCCGCCTCCATGAGTGCCGATATCGCCACTGCTGACAGCCCCGACTCGCGACACGACGCGCTCACCGCGACCATCCTGATTACGCTCCCGAAGAGGCTCGCGGTCGCCGCGACCGCGCCGCCCGTGTCCTCGACGAGCGCCACAGCGTCCGCGCCTTCGTCGAAGGCGAGATCCGACGATGACAGGAGGGAAACTACTTCCTCCCTCTCCGAAGGCGTTAGGTACGGGACGACCCTGGTGGTGAAATCGAACAAAGCGTTTCCTCCAATCGCCATTTAATCTTGACGCGAACGACCATAACGGTGTAGATTTTAACACATGGGGTTTGCAATCAGGAAACCTCGTAAATTACTAGTTTTTTGCTATGAATTAGGTGTATAATCAGACGGGAGAGACCGATATAAAGACGTCTCATTGGAATATAAGGCCAAACGAGGTGAAATACAATGGAAGTGCGCAAAGTTTATCTGGATCACTCGGCGACCACGCCGGTAGCGGAAGAAGTCTTCGGCGCCATGGCCCCCTACTTCACGGAAGCCATGGGAAACCCGAACAGCCTTCACCAATGGGGGCGGGAGGCTCGGCGCGCGGTCGACGAGGGCCGGGAAAGCGTGGCCTCGCTGATCGGGGCGGGCGCGGCGGAAATAGTGTTCACAGGGAGCGGCAGCGCGGCCGACAACCTGGCGATCAAGGGCGCGGCCTATGCGGACAAGAGCGGCCGCAAGCACATCATAACGTCGGCCGTGGAACACCACGCCATCATGGACACTTTCAAGTGGCTCGGGAAAATGGGGTATGACGCGACCTTTCTTCCTGTAGACGAATTCGGGATGGTGAGCCCGGACGTTTTGCGCAACGCGATCCGCGACGACACGCTGATCGTGAGCGTCATGCACGCCAACAACGAAGTCGGGTCGATCAACCCGATCGAGGAACTCGGGGCTATATGCCGGGAGCGCGGCGCGCTCTTCCACACCGACGCGGTGCAGACGGCGGGGCACGTGCCAATCGACGTCTCGAAGCTGCCGGTCGACATGCTCACGATGTCGGCCCACAAGATGTACGGGCCGAAGGGGATAGGCGCGCTGTACATACGCAGGGGAATCAAGCTCGTGCCGATAGTCCACGGCGGAGGGCAGGAGTACGGCATCCGCTCGGGCACGGAGAACACCCCCGGCATAGTCGGCTTCGGCGCAGCGGCCCGGCTCGCCGAACGCCTGCGCGAGGAGGGCGAGGAAGAGCGGATTTCGAGGATACGCGACAAGCTGCTTGATGGTATAATCGAACGAATACCTGATTCGTTCGTGACCGGGCACCGGACGAAGCGGCTGCCGTTTCACTGCAGCGTGTGCGTGAAGCTCATAGAGGGCGAGGGGATGCTGCTGCGCATGGATTACGCCGGGATAGGGGTTTCCAGCGGCAGCGCGTGCACATCCGGCAGCCTGGAGCCGAGCCACGTGCTTCTGGCGATGGGCCTGGATCACGCGACGGCTCACGGATCGGTCAGGCTGACGCTCGGCAAGGGCACCACAGAAGAGGACATCGACTACGTGCTGGAAAAGTTCCCCCCGATAGTCGAAACCCTCAGGAAGATGTCGCCGTACAAAGGAGGCTGAAAAATGCAGCAGATGTACAACGAAAAAGTGATAGATTATTTCATGAACCCGCGCAACGTGGGCGGCATACCGGACGCCGACGGCGTTGGAGAGGTCGGGAACCCTAGGTGCGGCGACGTGATGAAAATTTACCTCGACGTCGATGAGAACGAAGTGATACGCGACGTGAAGTTCGAGACCTTCGGATGCGCGGCGGCCATAGCGACCAGCTCCATGGCCACTGAGATGGTCAAGGGACTCACCATCGAGCAGGCGCTGAAGATCACCAACAGGGAGGTCGCTGGCGAGCTTGGCGGGCTCCCCCCGGAAAAGCTCCACTGCTCGCTTCTGGCCGAGGAAGCGCTGCGGGCCGCCGTCGCGAACTACCGCGAGCGCAAAAGCGGTTCCGCCATATCCCCTCCGTGCAGCGTGAACTGCGGGTCGTGCGGCGGCTTCGAGGCGGAAGAGCGCTTCGTGGCGGAGACTTCAAGGGTCGCGGAATGACTCCCGGCGAAGCTTCCAGCGGGAGGATAGTGGCGGTGTGCGCATCCCGAGAGAAGGGGACCGTAAAGAAAAACGTCGGCGAAGCCAGGCTGATAGAGGAATTCGGCCTCGAAGGAGACGCCCACGGCGGTTTCGCCCACAGACAGGTGAGCCTCATAGCCCTCGAGGACATCGACGCCATGAGGGAAAAACTGCCGGACCTTTCGCCTGGCAGCTTCGCCGAGAACCTGACGACCGAGGGCTTCGGCCTTGACCGGCTTGATATAGGCGACAGGATAAAAGCCGGGGAATGCGTCTTAGAGGTGAGCCAGATAGGCAAGGAGTGCCACTCGAAATGCCAGGTCTTCAAGACGAGCGGCGACTGCATCATGCCCAAGAAGGGGATATTCTGCCGCGTCATAAAGGGCGGGACGGTGAAAGCCGGCGACGCCATAGAAGCGTCCGGCGCCGATTTGAAACAGGCGACGGCATAGGAGCAGGGCTGCAAAAGTTGCGCCTGCGCGGGGCGTGCCCCGCGCAGGCGTTTTTTGGCGCCAATTTGTCAGCGTTGCGGCAATGCGGCTATTTGCCTTCCATGAGCTTCTTGTAGTTGTTCCACATGTTGCCGGAATTTTCGTAGCTCGGGTCGATGGTGTCGTCACCCGGCACCCAGCAAGCGGGTATCACGCGGCCGCCGTTGTCGTCGTGCTCCTTGAGCGCGAGCACCAGGCGCAGCAGTTCCTGGGGGTTCCTCCCGAGGGGAGGGGCGTTGACGTATATGAGCTGGACAATGCCTTTTTTGTCGATCAGGACCACGCCTCTGAGATCGACGCCGTCATCCTCCTTGAAGACGCCATAGGGGGTGCCTATCACGCCGAGGGTGTCAGCCAGCATCGGGAAGGGATAGTTGCCGTTGACGGCCTTGGACAGCTCTATCTCGTTCCAGTTCTTGTGGGAAAACTTGCTGTCAGTGCTCACGACGAACACCTGAGTCCCGGTAGCGTCGAACTTTTCCTTCAAAGAAGCCAGGGCAACCAGCTCGGTCGGGCATACGTACGTGAAATCCCCGGGATAGAAAAAAAGCAGGACGTACTTGCCGATGTAGTCTGCGAGGGAATACGTGTCAAAACGCCCGTTCACCGCGTCGAAGCCTGGAACCTTAAAAAGCGGGGCCTCTTCGCCGATACTTGCTGTCAGCTTGTTTGCGCATGTTGTTTCCACTACAACCACTCTCCTCATAAAGATTTTCCAAATTATCCTTGGCAGAATTATTATAATTTATTTTACGGATTTTAGATACGTTAAAACGCTTAAAAAATAAATTTTTCATTTATCATCGGCCTCATGGCGCATTTAGGACTATGGGACATGATTATATGAGCATCGAGGCTCATTGCCTCGGGACAATTATACCGTATAATAGGTTTAAAATTTATTATCATCCTCGAAGAAGGGCGATGGCTGTCGTATGGCATACAAGGGTAATTGGCTTGGCAGGGGCAAGGGATTCACGTTGGTCGAACTGTTGCTGGTCATCGTGCTTATGGCGGTAATCATGGCGCTCGTCACGCTGAGCGGCAGCTCGATGATCGAGGCGACGAACGCCCAGACCGAGGCGCGCAGGATGATACGGACGGTGCAGTCGGTTCGCAGCGCATGGCTGGCCTGTTACGCGGATACCCAGGACATGCCCGGCGTCCCCGCAACCGCGTGGGACAGCGACAGCCTCATGCGGGTTCTGAGCAGGTATTCGGACCGCAGTCTCTCGGACGAGGCGGAAAGATACGGGAATTTGGAGGTCCGCCTGGACGGCGAAAGGATCGACGTCGGCTTTGAAGGACCTTGGGATCTGGCTAATTCGAGCGCCAACAGCGCGAAGGACGCGATAAAGGACATGATCGCGAACCAGGCCGCTGACTACGAGATCACCTTCACTGCGGCAACCGAGAGCATCCTCATAAGAGTCAGATAGCCCCGCGTTGTTTTGCGACTCCTTGACAAGCGCTTGCTCCCCATATACTTGCCTTAACGGGGAGAGATAGCTGTGATTCGTTTGTCCGGCATAAGCAAAGTTTACAGGGTCAAAGAGGACGCTTCGCGGGAGATGCGCGATTTTTACGCACTGCGCGACGTCTCGATAGACGTAGATGACGGCGCCATATTTGGGATAATAGGGCGCAGCGGGGCGGGCAAGAGCACGCTGATTCGTTGCATCAACATGCTCGAGCGGCCGACATCCGGAAGGGTTTTCATCAACGGCACAGAAATGACCTCCCTGCCGGAAGCGCGACTGCGAAACGCCCGACGCAGGATAGGCATGATATTTCAGTCGTTCAACCTCCTCTCTAACCGCACGGCATTCGGCAATATCGCCTTCCCTCTCGAACTCGCCGGATGGGGGAAAGCCGATATACGCGACCGGGTACGCGAGATAGCGTCTTTGGTGGGCATCGAGGGGAAACTCGGCCAATACCCCTCCACTCTTTCGGGCGGTCAGAAACAGCGCGTGGGGATAGCCCGCGCGCTCGCCAACCGGCCTGAGGTCCTGCTTTCCGACGAGGCCACTTCGGCGCTCGACCCGCAGACGACCAAATCCGTCCTGCACCTGATACGCGACATCAACGAAAAGCTGGGCCTCACGGTGATCCTGATAACCCACGAGATGAACGTGATCAAGGAAATTTGCGATTCAGTGGCGGTGCTGGAATCCGGGAAAGTCGTCGAACAGGGGCCGACGCTTAAAATTTTCACGTCTCCAATGGAGGCTGTCACGAGAGAACTTCTCTCCCAAGTCATACAATCGGAACTTCCGGAGTCGTTTGCGGATCTGAAATTTTCCAAAGTTCCGGCGCGCGGCGAGGACCTGATACTCCAGATATCGTTTTTCGGCAGCGTCGCCGCAGACCCCATAATATCGGACATCGTGCGTAAATTCGACGTGGACGTCAATATATTGGCGGCCCACATCGGACATATCCGCTCGACGCCATTCGGAACCATAACAATCCAACTGTCCGGGGACGAGAAAGAGGGGGCGCTGGAATTTCTCATGGACATGAAGCTCAGAACGGAGGTGATAGGATATGTCGCGCGACCTTCTGACATTACTCATTAGGGGGACGCTCGACACACTCTATATGGTCGGCGCGTCGTCCCTGATCGCCATAGCGCTCGGACTGCCTCTCGGGGTCACGCTCTACGTCGCGTCTGACGTGGGCATATTGAGGAACAGGCCAGTGTATTCCGTCGCGTCTTTTGTCGTGAACATCGGAAGGTCCACGCCGTTCGTGATACTGATGATAGCCATAATACCGTTCACGCGGTGGGTAGTCGGCACTTCAATTGGGATAAACGCCGCTGTGGTTCCGCTGTCGGTGGCCGCCATCCCCTTCGTCGGCCGCGTGGTCGAGTCCTCGCTACGCGAGATAGACGCCGGAGTGATAGAGGCTGCGCAGTCGATGGGCGCGTCCCCTGTTGAGATTATCCGCAAGGTGCTCCTGCCGGAGGGGCTTCCCGGGATAATATCCGGCAGCACGCTGGCGGTGATAAATCTGGTCGGCTACTCCGCCATGGCCGGCACCATCGGAGGCGGGGGGCTGGGAGACATAGCCGTGAGGTACGGCTACCAGCGCTTCATGCCCGACGTGATGATCGCAACCGTGGTCATTCTGGTAGCGATGGTGCAGGCGGTTCAGCTCGCCGGGGACAAACTGTCCGCGCTCGCCCGCCACGACAGAAAGAACTGAACAGGAGCGCCGCCGTGAGGTCGAGTCATTATCTGAAGTCAGCCGTTGATTGGAAAAAGCGTGTCGCGCCAAAAACGATGGGCTATTGGAATAGCGCTCTCCATCAGCGTTGCGCGTGGTAAAACCCGAGTTTAACAGGAAATAGCAATAAATAGAGCTGTAAATAATTGGTAACACCGATAATTAACTGCATTATAAGCGATATAAAAATATAGCTATATAAAATCCGCTTTGTCGAAGCTGTATTTCAATTGTCTTAACTCTTTAGCTGTGGGAAGTCTGAGCTCGGCGCTTACTCCGAAAGCATCCAGAATCATCCGCATGTCGCCGTTTGGCTTTGTCAGCCTGTAATAACCGCGCGGAAGAGCGTCGGCATTGAACGAAACAAGCGCTTTCTGTATCCTTTCGGCAGTGACGCCTGACTCCCAGCCATCCAGATTCAGAGCGTCCTTGCCTTGAAATCGCAGGACTTTGCATTGAATCAAGCGGATCATCGTGAGAGCGATGAAGCACAATAGAAAATGAGCGTTGATATGTTCCGGAGTCCGAACATATACAGGCCTGCCATCAAGGTTGCTTTTCGTTATCCGAAACGAGTCCTCGATCCTGGAAAGCCCGTGATATTTGTTTATTATCTCTCTGTCTGTTTTGTCCAGCTCCGACGTC
>JAISQC010000151.1 GCA_031274465.1 Synergistaceae bacterium
TTCATAGCGGAGCACGCGCTCGGCCTCATGGGCATCCAGATAAGCCAGCCCATAGCCGACATCGCCACGTTCGCCCTCTCGATACCGCTGAACATTTACGTGATGCGCGGGATGAAAACAGCGCCCTGAAACCCGCTTGTCGACCACGCGCGTATTCCGGACATTTCCATTTGCGCCGCGCTGACTAAGGCCAATATTGACATTTTATCGGACGCCTTTTATATTATTATTTAGTATATTTTTTAAATATAAGATATTATACTGATTGTATAATGCAAGGCATCATTAATAGAGCGAGGCACAATGGCGGGCAATTAGATAGCGCAAGCGGCGTTTGCGGATGGCGGGCGTCGGGTATGCAGATGAAGGGGGTAGCTGTTTTGTCCGAAAAAGCGGAGATTCTTTACAGCGTCAAAGCGCAAAGAGGGGACACTCTCAGGTGCAAGGGATGGCGGCAGGAGACTATACTGCGCATGCTCGAGAACAACATGGAAAACGCCGAGCACCCCGAGAAGCTGATCATCTACGGTGGGAACGGCAAGTGCGCGCGCAACTGGGAATCCTACCACGCGATAGTCAAAAGCCTGAAGGAGCTCGGTGATGACGAGACCTTAGTCGTGCAGTCCGGCATGCCGGTGGCGGTGTTCAAAACCCATAAATACGCTCCGGTCGTCGTGATGGCAACTACGAATTTCATGCGCCCCACATGGGAGACGTTCTACGATCTGGAGGCGAAAAACCTCACGATATTCGCGCAGTACACGGCGGCGCCGTGGGAGTACATAGGAACCCAGGGCGTCATCGAGGGCACGTTCGAGACTCTGGCGGCTGTCGGCATAAAACACTACGGCGGAGACATGAAAAACAGGATACTCCTGACAGCGGGCGCGGGAGGGATGGGCGGCAACCAGACCTGGGCGATGAAGATGCACGGCGGCGTGGCGATAGTGGTCGACGCCGACAGAAACATCCTCGAACGGAGAATCGAAAAAAAATATCTCGACGAGATAGCAGGCTCCATCGACGAGGCGATAAAACTCGCGCGCGAGCACGCAAAATCCGGCAAGCCACGCTCGTTCGGCGTGGTCGGAAATGCCGCCGACTGCTTCGAGGAGGCGTTTGAAAAGGGCTTCATGCCAGACGTCATGACGGAGATGTGCCCATGCCACGACCCGGTATCTTACATCCCGTCCGGATACACCCCAGAACAGGCGAAAGAACTCAGGCACTCCGACATAAACTCGTACCTCGAGAAGTCGAGGGCTACGATGAAGCGGCAACTGGCTGTCATGCTCAAATATTTCGACAAAGGCGTGCCGGTGTTCGAATACGGTACCAGCATCCGCAAGGAATGCCGCGACGCCGGTTTCCCCGAATCCGAGGCCATGCGCCTTCCGGCGTTCATAGCCGACTACATAAGGCCGCTCTTCTGCGAGGGGCGGGGGCCTTTCCGCTGGACGTGCGTTTCGGGAGACCCGGGAGACCTCAAAAGGATAGACAGCCTGGCGATGGAGCTGTTCGGCGACGACCCGATAGTCGGGCGCTGGATACCGCTTGCCAGCAAGCACCTGCCGATCGAGGCGCTCCCAGCCCGCGTCTGTTACATGGGCTTCGGGCAGCGCAAGAAATTCGCCCTCGCCGTGAACGAGCTGATCCGCAAAGGAGAGGTCAAAGGACCCGTTGCCTTCTCGCGGGACAACCTGGACTCCGGCTCCATCGTAAACCCGACGTTCGAGTCCGAGAGGATGCCGGACGGAGGGGATCTGATTTCGGACTGGCCGATGCTGAACGGGCTTCTCAACGCCTGCGGCATGTGCGACCTCATCGCCATCCAGGCGAACTATTCGATGGGTGAGGCCGTGCACACCGGCGTCACTCAGATAGCCGACGGAACCGACGACGCCAGGATACGCCTCGAGGTCGCGATGACAGTGGACGCCGGCATAGGGGTCGTGCGCCACGCGCAGGCCGGCTACGAAAAGGCGAAGGACGTGGCGAACGGCAAGGGGCCGCTCACCGACGAGACGATAAAGGTCCCGCTATGGTGGCAGCCGGCTGAGTTCGTGACGTTCGGCCCGGATGGCAGCGACAGGCTCTGACATGCCTGTCGGGGAGATATTCGCCAGGATAACCGACAGCGGCAACTCCACCGTCGGCGGCGGCGCGGCCTCGGCATTGGCCGGGGCGATGGCGTCCGGCCTGGTGGGCATGGTCTCCCTCCTATCAAGGGGCAAGGGGCTGGGGCTGGACGACGCGGCCTACGAGTCGTTCTCGGGCGAACTGGGCGACATCGCTTCGAAGCTCGAGGACGGGGCTTTTGCGGACGAGGCGGCATACTTGGGAATAAAAGCCGCCTTGGCCCTGCCGAAGGCTACCGACAAGGAAAAGTCCAAAAGGCGCTCCGCCCTGGAGGCGGCCGCGACAGAAGCGGCAAACACCCCGCTCGGCAACGCCCGGCTCGCCGCGCGGGTGCTTGAGATCGCCTCCGAGCTCGAAGGCCGTTACAACGCCGCAGCCGCGTCCGACATGGAGTGCGGCAAAATGCTGGCCAGAAGCGCCGTGGTCGGATGCGCGCTCAACGTGGACGCAAACCTGCCAATGATAAAAAACGAGGAGTCCGCGCGTTTTTTCCGAAGCGAATCGGAAAAATTAAAACGCCTGGCAGAACACCTAATATCCTGATCCAACCTCGCCAGACAAAATTTAATATAAAGGGGATTGGAAAATGCTTGAAATTATGCGCAACCCGATTACCGTCTCCGTCATAGTCATGTGCGTGCTGTGCCTGATCAAGATCAATGTCATACTCTCTTTGATCGCGGCCGCGATGGTAGCCGGAGTCATCGCCGGCATGACGCCTTCGGCCGTCATGTCCGGGATAATATCAGGCATGTCCACGAACGGCGAAAACGCGCTCGCTTACCTGCTCCTCGGGGCATTTGCCGCCGCGCTGGCCCACGTAGGTGTCACAGACCTGCTCGCTCGGAAAATGGCCTCCGTCCTCAAGGGCAAGAAGGTAGCCCTGCTATTGGCCTTGATGCTCTGCGCCTGCGTGTCAGGAACTTTGGTCCCGGTGCATATCGCGTTCATACCCATCATGATCCCGCCCCTGCTGGCAATGATGAACGAGATGAAGATGGACAGGCGCGCCGCTGCCTGTTCGCTTGCTTTTGGCCTGAAGGCACCCTATATCACCATCCCCATAGGATACGGAATAATCTTTCACAGCATCGTGGCTTCCAACATGACCGACAACGGCATGCCGGTGCTGGCGCAAGACATTTTTCGCTTCAACTGGATCTTGGGCGTCGGCATGGCAGTTGGGCTGATACTGTCCATCCTGTATTTCAAAAAAGACAGGGAATATGAGACCCGCGAGATCGCGGACACCAGCGACGCGGAGGGGCCGGAATTCGGCCGCAGACAGGTCGTGGCGATCATCTCTATCTTCGCCACGCTCGGGGCGCAGCTGTATTTCGGCTCCATGCCCCTCGGCGCGGTCTGCGGCATAGCGGTCATGATAATCGGCGGGGCGATCAGGCTCGGCGAGGTTGACGAGATTATGAGCGGCGGCATCAAGATCATGGGGATGATAGCGTTCGTCATGCTGGTTGCCGGGGGGTACGCCGCAATAATCCGCTCCAGCGGCGCAGTGGAAACTCTTGTGGAAGCCGCGATGGGCATATTGGGCGACAGCAAGGCCATATTTTTGGCCGTCCTGATCCTGATAGGCCTGATAATAACGATGGGCATCGGAACTTCTTTCGGCACAGTCCCGGTAATAGCCGTGCTCTACGTTCCAATGTGCATCAGGATGGGGATAAGCGTCGGAGCGTGCGCTTGCCTCATCTCATGCGCCGCAGCTCTTGGCGATGCCGGCTCACCGGCGTCGGACACGACATTGGGGCCAACCGCCGGCTTAAATGCCGACGGACAGCACGATCATATATGGGACACCTGCGTTCCGACGTTCATGGCCTACAACATACCGCTGGCAATCGCCGGTTTCATAGGCGCTTTGATCTTTTAACATAATCATGGGCTGTTTTTTTGTTAAAAAACAGCTATAATGCGCTTAATTTGATCTAGGTATCGATTTAAGCGAGTGTTTGTGGTTGTTTCGCGCTTGCAGATAAAATCCGCGATTGACGGAGGTGCGTCTTGCAACTCTTTTTCGAACAAATACTGAACGGGCTCGCGATCGGCTCTATATACGCGCTCATCACCCTTGGGCTCGCGCTGGTCTACGGCATACTCCGCATACTCCACGTGGCCCACGCCGCAGTCTATACTGTCGGGGCCTATGTAGGGCTGGCGATATACAGCCGGACATCGACACTGCTGCTGGCGGTTCCTGGCAGCATGCTGTCGTGCGTGCTGCTTGGGATAGCTATCGAGCGTTTCGTATATTTCCCCCTTCTCAAGTACCCCCCGTATGTGCCGCTCATCAGCAGCATCGCTCTCTTCCTCGGACTGGAGGAGCTATGCCGCATCGTAGCCGGTCCGGAGCTTTTGACTTTTCCGGCGACACTCCCCTTCCCTTCGTTTTCCGTTGCCGGAGTCATGGTGTCCGGCACAACTGTCACAGTCTACGCGGTCACTATAGCCGTCCTGGCCGCTCTATGGTTCGTGACCGCCAAGACGGAGTTCGGCCTCGCGATGCGCGCGGCGTCACTCGACATGGAGGTGGCCTCTTCCCTAGGGGTCAACAGCAAGCTGGTAGTGGACGCGACCTTCGCCATAGGGTCGGCCATAGCTTCGCTTGCCGGGATACTCGTCGGCATCTACTACAATCAGGTCTACTCGACCATGGGGACCATGCCGGCGTACAAGTCGCTTGCGCTCATCGTCGTTGGGGGGATGGGCTCGACGGTCGGCACGGTGCTGGCTTCCTTCCTCCTCGGCTTGGGCGAGACCCTGCTGATAAGCTTCGCGAATATACCGTTGCCGAGGGACGCACTGGCGTTCATCGCAATGATCCTGGTGCTGATGTGGAAGCCGACCGGCCTGCTGGGCAAGCGTTGAGGGGGATTAGTCCGTGGATTATTTCGCTACCGTAGCCACGATAATAGTAATACAGGCCATAGCGGCCTGCGGCCTCAATGTGATCGTCGGGTACGCGGGGCAGATATCGCTCGGGCACGCGGCGTTTTTCGGCATAGGAGCATATGCGAGCGCGATGCTGACCACGAAAGCTGGCCTCACGTTCTGGCAGGCCCTGCCGATATCGCTTCTCATCTCCATGTCCCTTGGGTTTTTGCTCGGCCTGCCCAGCCTGAGGGTGCGCGAAGATTTTCTGGCCATTACCACGATCGGGATAAACTTCATCGTCGAAGCGGTGTTCGTCTACACGCCCTTTTTCGGCGGCGCGCTCGGACTCGGCGGCATCCCCCGCGTGGCAGTGTTTGGATCAAGGCTCGGCAACAGCCAGTTTTTGGCTCTATGCGCCGTTTTCCTGGCAATCACCCTGATGATCTGCCGCCAGTTCACGCGAACGTGGATGGGCCTCGC
The DNA here is from genome assembly GCA_031274465.1 of Synergistaceae bacterium. Taxonomy (GTDB): domain Bacteria; phylum Synergistota; class Synergistia; order Synergistales; family Synergistaceae; genus JAIRKI01. Next base: position 5,512 of record JAISQC010000151.1, read on the forward strand.
GTGTTTTGCCGTGAGGGAAAACGAGACGGCTGCGTCCAGCATGGGGATATCGCCGGTGCGCGCCAAGCTTTCGGCGTTTGTCCTCGGAACCGGCATGGCGGGCCTCTCCGGCGCTCTTTACGCACATTACGCGCGCTTCATCTCCGCCGGCGATTTCGGATTTCCCATATCAATCTCCATGCTGTCGATGGTCGTGCTGGGCGGCATGGGCACTCTTGCGGGCCCTCTTTTGGGGGCACTGATAATTGGCGTGTTGCCCGAGGTTTTCAGATCCCTCATGGATTACCGCATGTTCTTGTATTCCATGCTCCTGCTGTTGATGATCCGATTCCAGCCCGGAGGGCTTCTGGGCGAGCAAAGCGCCGCAGCGGGTTTGCTCAAGGGCATACTGAACAGGAGGCGCGCTTCCAGTGCCTAGCGCCCTGCTTTGCGTGAAAAACCTATCCGTGCATTTCGGCGGGCTAAAAGCCGTGGATGACGTCAGCTTCGAGCTTGGCGCCGGCGAGATATTGGGGCTCCTCGGCCCGAATGGGGCTGGCAAGACGACGTGTTTCAACGCGATATCCGGGGTCTATCCGCCTACTTCGGGCGAGATACTCTACGATGGACGGAGGGCGAACGGAACTCCTCCGCACGGCATGGCGAAACTCGGGGTGGGGCGCACTTTTCAGATCGTCCACCCGTTCGTCGGCCTCTCGGCGCGCGAAAACGTGATCGTCGCGCTCGGGGGGGATCATTACAGGGGAGCCCTTTGGCGCTCGCTGGCGTCGTGGAAGAAGAGGTCGATCGCGGACGAAGCCGACGAGATACTGCGGACCGTCGGGCTTCTCGACATGGCTGATCGGAGGGTCGGACAGATGCCGATAGGGAACCTCCGCAGAGTCGAAATAGCGCGTGCGCTGGCCCTGCGCCCCAGACTGCTGTTGCTCGACGAGTCTTTTTCGGGGCTGCACCACTCCGAAATCCTCCATATCGAGGGGCTGGTTCGCCATATAAGGGACACTGGAGTTTCAGTGCTGCTGATAGAGCACAACATGAAGGTGGCGATGGCTCTCTCGGACCGCGTGGTCGTGCTGGATCATGGGCGAAAGCTCGCTGAGGGCCTGCCATCCGAGGTTTCCTCGAACCCCGCTGTCATAGAAGCGTATCTCGGGAGAGGAGGCAGCGGCAATGCTGCTTGAGGTCTCGGACCTCACCATAGCGTACAACGGCCTCGAAGCGCTGCACGGCGTCTCGCTGCAAGTGGACGTCGGGGAGCTGGTCTCCGTAATCGGGGCGAACGGGGCGGGGAAAACGACACTGCTGCAAACGCTGATGGGCTGGCAGCTCCCTTCAGGCGGTTCCATACGCTTCGAGGGGCGGGACATAACGCGGGCGCAAACTCACGCCAGGGCGCGGCGGGGCATGAGGATAGTCCCCGAGAAGGCGCGGATCTTCAGCCAACTCACCGTCTATGAAAACCTAATGATGGGCGTGTACGGAATGCGCAGGAAAATACCCGTCGATAAGCGGCTGCTATGGCTCTACTCGCTGTTCCCGGTATTGGAGGAACGAGGCGCACAGGTGGCGTCAACGCTATCCGGCGGCGAACAGCAGCAGCTTTCCATAGCCAGGGCGTGCATCTCCGCCCCCAGCTTATTGCTGGTCGACGAAGTGTCGATGGGCCTCATGCCGAGGCTCGTGGACAAAGTGTTCGAGCTTCTGAAGCAATTGAACGGAGAGGAGGGGTTGACGATCCTTTTGGTGGAGCAAAATGCGCTGGCGTCGCTCGGGATATCGCATCGGGCGTACGTGCTCGAAACGGGCGACATTGTGCTAGAGGGCAAGGCGGGCCAGATGCTGAACGACGAGCGGGTTCGCGAGGCCTATCTCGGAATATGATCCGGGGTTGGCCATCATTTGACAAGGGGAGTTGATGGAGATGAAGGCAAAAGCTGTTCTATGCGCTGCGGCGTTCGTCATTTTGGGGATATGCGGGGCCGCTAGCGCGGCGGATACGATCAAGATAGGGGTGCTTGCGCCGATCACGGGCTTTGCGGCGTCAGACGGCTTCAGCACGATAGAATCAATCAAGCTGGCGGTTGAAAAAGTCAACTCCGAGGGCGGCATTTTGGGCAAAAACGTGGAGCTGGTGTATTATGATGACGCGGCGGACCCCAAACAGGCAGTGCCGTTAGCAAACAAGCTGATCACGCAGGACAGAGTCATAGCGTTCGTAGCTGGGTCCTACAGCATGCCGTCGCGCGCCGTGGCGCCGATATTCGACGAGGAAGGCATTCCGCTGGTGGCCGCTTACGCGCTGCACCCGGAGATAACGAACGGCGACTATACCTTCCGAAACGGCTTTTTGGGAACGACCGAGGGACGGGTTGCCGCCTATACGGCCTTAGAGCTGTTCAAGGCCAAGAAAGTAGCGCTCGTCACAAGCGACAACGACTTCGGCCAGACGCTCAGAGAGGGCTTCATGGGATATCTAAAGAAGACAGGCAGAGAGGGCGACCTCGTATTGCAGCAGACGTATCCGAGCAGCGAGAAGGACTTCGCCGTCTATCTATCGAAAATAAGGGACGCGGCACCGGACGTGGTTTTCTTCAGCGGTTATTACTTCCAGACCGCGCCAGCCTTGAAACAGGCAAAGGAAATGGGGATAAGCGGCATCCGTTTCATCGGGGAACAGGGTTCCGATTCCCCAAAGATGGCTGAAATAGCGCTTGACGCGGCTGAGGGTTTCGTCATCCTGACGAACCTCGACCGCGACGACCCTCGCCCATTGGTTCAAGAATTTCTCAAATCTTACAGGGACCGCCATAAAATAGAGCCGGACATGGTCGGCGCTTCCGCTTACGACGCATTCATGATAATAGTGGACGCGATCAAAGCCGCAGGCAGCACCGACGGCAAAGCCATACGGGACGCCATAGCCGCCACCAAGGACTACAATGGCCTGACGGGCGTGATCAACGGTTTCGACGAGGCCGGAGAGGTTTTGAAGCCGGTGCAGCTTCAGGAGATCAAAGAGGGGAAGTTCCGCTATTTCGGGATCGTCACGGACTCGGAATTGATAAAACCGTAGAAACAAAACACGGGCACATTCATCCAAAAGCTTGGCTTGGGGCGCGCAAGCCCTAGGGAAACACTGATTTAATGTTCTTTGCGGCGAAATGGAGTGGATTCGTTCTCCATCGAAATGGATGGCGAAAAAAGAACCGCAGGCGTAGCAGAGCTACGGCGAGGATTCTTTTTTTGACAGACATGAAGAGGGAGGATGAAGACGCCCATTGCAGCCCAAAGGTTATTAAATCAGCGTTTCCCTAAAAGGGCGGCGAATCCGCCCCACATTCGCCAGACGCTGCCGTCACCTAAAATACGACTCGTTGTTGGAATAGCCTATCTTATTCCCTGGAAACGCTTTTATGGTGAGGGCAAGGCCGATCCAATCGTCCTCGGCAACTAGGTCATCCCTGTAGACGGCCTCCCAAAGGAGGCAGTGCTGGTCGTATCCTACGTTGTAAATCACCTCGGTCATATCTTCGTTGTCGATGCTG
>JAISQC010000177.1 GCA_031274465.1 Synergistaceae bacterium
AAAGATGCCCACAAAATGGGCATATACATGGTTCACCAGGAACTGGCGGTCTTCGAGAACCTCACGGTGGCCGAGAATATTTACCCGGATCATAATTTCAGAAAATTCGGGCGGATCGACTATTCGAGGCTATACGAAGAAGCAAAAAAAATGCTCGACCTGTTCGGGCTCAAAACCATAGCTCCGAACGTGCCGCTGGCGTCCGTCACCCTGGCGGGGCAGCAGATGGTCGAGATACTGCGCTGCATCGTGGCGAACCCCAAAGTGATAATCCTGGACGAACCCACCTCCGGACTCAACGACCACGAGGCGGGGCTTCTGATGGAAATCCTGAAACATCTCAGGGAAGAAGGCATCACGATAATATATATCTCGCATCGGCTCAAGGAGATAATGCGAATTTCGGACCGAGTCACCGTATTGCGCGACGGAAAATTCGTGGCCACGCTCACGAACGACGGAGACATCACTGAGAACGACCTCATCAACAACATGGTCGGGCGCGACCTGAGCGGAAGCCTGTACAAAATCAAGACGCATAGCGGCGCCCAAAGCGGCCCTCCGCTGCTTGAAGCGACTTGCCTCGCCAAGAGGAACGTTATATCAGAGACGAGCCTGTCGCTGGCGCCCGGCGAGATACTCGGCGTATTCGGCCTCGAAGGGTCGGGAACGGCCCGGCTCTCCCGCATGTTGTACGGCCTAGAGCGATTCGACCGGGGATCTATCTCGATTAAGGGCATGAAGATGGAGCGCCCCTCCCCCCGGAAGCTCGCGCAAAACCGCGTGATGTACCTCAACAACAACCGAAAGGCTGCCGGGCTGCTTCCAGACATGAAAATAACGGACAACCTGTCGTTGCCGATACTGCCGCGCATATCGGGCAGATTGGGGTTCATAGATTTCAAGCGCCTTGCCGGAATATCCACCGACTTCGTGAAGCGGTTTTCGATCTCCCTGCCGTCGCTTGCGGCAAAGCCGAAAAACCTGAGCGGCGGCAACCAGCAGAAGGTCATGCTGTCCGCCTGCCTGGTGCCGGAACCGGAGATACTGATAGCGAACGAGCCGACGAGAGGCATAGACGTTGGTGCGAAAACCGAGATACACAAATTTCTGCTGGAAATCGCGTCGAAGGGCGTGGGCGTCATCATCTTCAGTTCGGAACTGCCGGAACTGATGAGCCTGTCCGACCGGATAATCGTCATGAGGAACAAGGCGGTGGCGGGCGAGGTGCGTTGCGGGGATTACACCGAACAGACGATAATGAAACACGCCGCGTTCGAGGAACCGAAGGAGGACGCAAGCGATGGGTGAGGACACCGGGAGGCAGCTCGCCGCAGGACGCGCGGAAAAATTCAGCTTCGCGAGCTGGACGATCGTCTACCTGCTGGCGGCTTTATTCATTTTTCTGGCGCTGACGCGCAACGCGTTTTTCACTTTCAGCAACATACATTCGATCCTTCACAGCGTCTCCTTCAATTTTTACGCCGCGATCGGATTCACGCTGCTCATCATAATGGGCGAACTCGACCTGTCGGTCGGTTCCATGTTCGGATTCGGCGGCGCAATGATGGGTTTTTTCATATTCATGTACAAACTGCCAGCCCCGACCGCCATCGCGCTCACAATTGCGGCTTCCGCGCTCGTCGGCCTCGCTTCCGGTTTTTTGATCGCCAGGTTCAGGCTCAACTCGATGATGGTGACTATAGGAGTGATGATGGCAATTAAAGGCGTCAACTGGATTTTGGTGAACAGATTCAGCGGAAGGCAGTTCCCGGCATCGGCAAGGCGATTTGTCTCCGTTGACGTCCTGGGCATAAAGTGGACAATCATCCTCATGATAGCCATCGCGCTCGCGCTGGAAATTCTGCTAGCCAAATCGCGGCATCTGAAGCAACTATACTATATCGGCCACAACTTCGACACGACGATTTTATACGGGCTCAACGCTAACGCCGTAAAATGCGCCTGCTTCGCCATATCGGCCGCCATGTCCGCCTTCGGCGGCGTGCTGATGACGGCCCGACTGGCCCATCCTAACGTGACGGTGGGCAGCAACCTCGAAATAAGCATAATCACAGCCGCCGTGATCAGCGGGGCAAGCATATTCGGGGGGCGCGGCAGCATATTGCGGACGATGCTGGGCGTCACGTTCGTATTTACGCTTCAAAACGGCATGACGTCGTACAATATCAACACCTACGTGCAGCAGATAATCTTAGGCGTGATACTCATCCTGGCCATTTACCTCGACATCAGGGCAAACTCGGCTGCGGGAGAACGAAGATGAACCTGCTGAAAAGCCTGACGCGCAAAAACGAATTCGTCTCCTCCGCTATGTGCGTATTGCTGGTGATACTGCTCACGGTGAAAGGCGAGGTCTTCTGGACTAAGGGCAATCTCGACTCGCTCCAGGCAAGCATAGCCCCGACCGCGATCATGGCGTTCGGGATGATGGCGCTTTTGGTATGCGGTTATTTCGACCTCTCCATAGGATCCACAATGCTCCTGGCAGGCATGGTTTCAGGACGCCTGGCGCTCGCCGGCGCCCCGATATACGCGATAGTCGCCCTGGTTCTAATTACCGGATGCGCCGTTGGATGCACCAACGGCTTCCTGGTCGCTAAGCTCAGGATTAACGCGCTGATAGCGACCATAGGGACGCAGTACATATTCTACGGGATCGCCATGACGCAGTTGGACAAAGTGAGAGCACTCGGCAAATTCCCGGAAAACTTCATCATGTTGGGCGAGGGGAAGGCGCTGGGGCTTTACTACATGACCTGGGTAACGCTGGCCCTGCTTGCCGTGTTCAGTTACTTTCTGAAATATACGCCAACGGGCAGGCAATTGTATTTCCTTGGCGGCAACAGGGAAGCCGCCCGGCTCATGGGATTCAACGACCGGAGGATAATATTCGCCGCATACGCCGCGACCGGCCTTCTGGCCTCACTTGCGGGCATACTGGCCGCAGCGAGGATTCAGAGCCCGAGCCAATACATGGGCGGCAATGTCCACATGACCTGCATGATCGCCTGCGTGGTGGGCGGAGGAAGCTTTGCTGGGGGAAAAGGCTCGGCGCTCGGCGCGGTATTGGGCGTCGCCTTTATGTCGCTATTGACAAACATGTTCAATCTCCTGGAGTTGAAAGCCCAGCTCCAGAACGTGATCGTCGGCCTGATCTTAGTAACCGTCATAGTGACGGACGGATGCCTGAACCTCAAGAAACTGAGGGAGATAGGTAGGGCGTAGCGCAAAACATTTATATTGCCAGGCTGCCCGAAGTCGCATTATGGGCAGCCTGATCGTGCGCTTCAACGACTTTCGCCTTTCCCTCACCTTTCGCAATACCAACGCGGGCCGCCTGCGCTCACGAGGATTATGTTCGAATTGGCCGTAAAGTCGCCCGTCCTTATGGCGAACTTCACTTCTTTCGTCAGTTCGTCGCGCAGCACGGGATGAGGAACTATCTCGCAGGGCATGTCCGCGCCGAGGCAGTCCATGAATTCTTTTTTGCGGCTCGGGCTTACGTCTTCAGTGGCTCGCGAAATGATAACTTTTTCCACGCTGAAATGTTTGAGTATCAGTTTCAGAACGTCGACTGACGTGGGAACGTTTACGTCAAGGGAGACGTCTATCACTTTCGTAGCATTAGGGATCGCCAGTCCGGCGTCGGCAATCAGCATTTTGTCGGTGTGTCCCATCCTGCTGAGTTCGGCCGCGATGTCGCGATTTAGGATTCCTGTCTCCTTCACGGCGCTCACCCACGCTTGCGGCTGTTCGACAGAATCCCGAACATCTCGTCTATCGTGGCTACGCGCGGATTGTTCCTGTAGTCGCCCAATACCTGTCCGCAGTCGGCTATTGCCCTGATATCCAAATCGGTTACCCCGAGATCGTCGAAACCTATCCACAACCCTATGCGTTTCAGGAACGAATCGATCTCCTCGCAGCATTTTTCAGCGGCATCCTCGTCGCTCGCTTTTCCCAGCTCGGGGTTGAAAACGCGCCCGACTGAGGCAAACTTCCCGACCGCCGATTTGTACGTGAACCTCGTAAATTCGGGGTAGGTCACGGCGAGCGACTGTCCGTGGCTTACGTTAGGGCAATGGCCGCTTATCTGCATTCCCAGGCCGTGGGGCAGCGTCACCCCGGCGGATGAGATCGAAAGCCCGCCCAGCGTGTCGGCCCAGGCCATCTTCGACCTCGCCTCGACATCGCTGCCGTCCGCTACGGCTTTCGGCAGGTACTCGGCTATGAGCCTTATCGCGTCAAAAGCCATGGCCTCGACGAGCGCGTTTGTGCCCACAGAAATATAAGCCTCGAAATTGTGGCAGAAAGCGTCAAACCCTGTCTGAGCCGTGACTCCTGGAGGCATGGACATAGTTGTCTCGGGATCCACTATGGCGACGCGGGGAAATATGTTTTTATGCCATATCGCCGACTTGTCCTTGTCTTCCGTTTTGGTAATGACCGAACAGGGCGTCGTCTGGCTGCCCGTCCCGGCGGTCGTCCCTATGGCAATTATGGGAAGGGTTCGTTCCGTCGGGCCGCTCGTATAATGCAGATAATCCCACGCCGTGCCAGGGTGGG
>JAISQC010000184.1 GCA_031274465.1 Synergistaceae bacterium
CAAAAACGCCTGCCCCATAGACACGCGCACAGCAGTATCGCCAAAAACATCAGGCACACGGCGATCAGCCCCGGCGCTGTTTCACCTCGCAACAAGAGCGTCAATGACGTGATTCCGCGCCCGAAGTTCGAAATGGGGTCGAGCAGGATGAAAAATGCCCCCTTAGCGGCTAACAGCCCTACTGCGGCCAATGAGAGGACCGCAACACAACGCCACCCCCCAACGGAAATGTATTTCGTCCGGGATATTTTCAATTTGGCGGAAATTCTCCACGCAAATTCCTGCAACGCTCCCATCGGGCAGAAGGCCGAGCAGAACACGCGCCCGAAAACGGCCGCCAGAGCGAGAAACAGGACAACCGCGCCGCTTGTCGCCCCGACCCCGACGGCGCGGGCGGAAAACTGCCAGTTCATCATATCGCCGAACGCGTCCGAGTCCGCCCCGAAGCCGAGGTAAAAATACAGGAACGCCGCCAAAACCGAGACGGCAACGACAGCGCGCGCGAAAAAAAACGCCTGGTACCTCGCCTTACCCGAAGGATATGGCATGTATGGAAACGCGGCTTATGGAACCACTGAATAAATAACCTTTTGGCTGCAATGGGCATATTCGCCCTCCCTCTTCGCGTTTGCCATAAAAATGGTCCTCGACGTAGCTCTGCTACGCCTACGGCCATTTTCACGACAACCGTTTCGACGGAGAACGAATCTACTCCATTTCGCCGAAAAGAACATTTATTCAGCGATTCCTTAGACTGTCAGCCGTTCGATCTTCAGCTTCGACAGATCCATCTCGCCGTGGCCCGCGGCAGCGGCAAGGCGTATGTGCTCTATCTCCCCCTGCTTGTGCCCGAGCATCATCGCCCCGGCGGTGTCCGCCGCCACGACGTCGGGGGATATGATGAGGGATCCCATCTCGACTACGTCCGACGGAGAGCCGCCGCGCGGGCCGTTTCTGGTTATCACGCGGCCGGCGTCTATGACGTTGAGGTTCGGCTTGCGGGCTGTCAGAAAATCGGCTATGCAGCTTTGGAGGCCCTTTGCGTGGTAATCGCGCCTGCTCCAGACGCAGCCCATCAGGCCCTTTGCGGAGATGCTGACCCCGGCGCCGCCGTGGTGCTTGAGCACGGGAACGCTTATCAGGACGTCGCTTTCGAGCAGCGACTCGTGGATCATGGCCTCCTTGAGCGCCTTTCCGCCCACCTGCACGCTTTGATAGTATCCCTCTTTTTCGGACGGCGCGTAAACCCCGCCGGCGCTCTTTATGGCGTCATCGATCCCGGAGGATGCCTTGCTCCTCTCCCAGTATTCTATGGAATGATCCATGACGAACACCCGCACGGCCCCGGCATCGAGGCAGTGCCTGACGACGCTCGCCACGAGCTCGGGCGATGTGTTGGCGCCGCCGCTTTGTGGGACGTCCCACGACATGTTAGGCTTGATGACTACCTTCTGACCGCTGCGGACGAACCTGCCCATGCCGCCGATCGCCTTCATGCCCCTGTCGAACATCTCAGCAACTCCGCCGCCCTTCAATGCGACCAGATCGGGGTATTCTTCCGCGGCAAAAGCGGCTTTGGCGATGTTTCTAAACCCCTTTGGAAGAAATAAGACTCCGGCCCCTATCCCCATAGCGGCGGATTTTTTCAAAAATTCGCGCCTGTTCATTCCCGCAACCCCCCTTGAAAACTATTTTATACGAGCCACACCGATACGAGCCATTCTGAGCCGATCTGAAAAATTTTCGCAAAATACGACTTTATACATAATTATCCTTATTATGATTCGATAAACAAGTGTATAAATATACAAAAGAACTGCAAAAACATAATGGTCGAATAAAGGCGATTTTTTTTGTCCACCTAAGTTATGCACATTGGTGGATAACTCGAAAAATTTTTCCACTTCCCACACTTCCGCATCCGCGCCATTTTATATTCCATAAATTATTTTTTGTGATTCGCCGCGTTTTTGGAGACGGGCAATATCAACTATCCGCAATATCCACAAAATTCGCGGGCGGTTTTGTGAATATGTGGATAAAAAAAGTGGATAATATGCGCCATTAGGCTCATTTTTTTTGAACCTCATCTTTTGGAGCTTGACAATATTCATTCATGATAGAATATAAACGCTCTGCGCTGACTCAAGAATATATGGACGCGCACGTGACGCTATGGGGTGTTTTTAGGTGGAAAAAAAAGACATAGAAGCGATATGGAAAGACATACTGTCATCCTCCAGCGATTTTTTGCCGGAGGGGGTGAACGCGATATGGCTCGACACTTGCAGTCCCGTGTCCATCGACGACGATCTCCTTTTGATAGAGGCGTACAACCAATTTACAAAGTCCAAGATGGACTCCATGATACTGGAGCCTCTCGTCTGCTTTTTGAAAGAGCGCGGATACGCTTCTTCGGCATCCGTCAGAATTTCCGACGAAGTCCTGTCCGAGCACGACAAGCCCAAAACCCCGTCCAAGGCGCAACCGTCTCAGAGAAAAAACGGGCTTAACCCGAACTATGTCTTCGACATGTTCGTAGTGGGCAAGTCCAACAGGTTCGCCCACGCCGCCAGCCTCGCAGTGAGCGAAGCCCCGGGCGTGGCCTACAACCCGCTCTTTATATGGGGAGGGGTGGGGCTCGGGAAAACGCACCTCATGCACGCAATCGCGCATCACGTCGAATACAACATCACCGACGCCCGCACCCTCTACGTCAGCTCCGAAAAATTTACCAACGACCTGATAACTGCCATCAGAACGGGAAAAAACGAGGACTTCAGAAAGCAGTACCGCAACCTCGACCTCCTTCTCGTGGACGACATACAGTTCATAGCGGACAAGGAGCAGACGCAGGAGGAGTTCTTCAACACGTTCAACACCCTGTACGAGGCCTCAAAACAGGTAGTGATCAGTTCCGACCGGCCGCCGCGCGACATCGTGGGAGTCGAGGAGCGCTTGGTGTCGCGCTTCGAATCGGGCCTCGTGGCTGACATACATACGCCGGACCTCGAGACGAGGGTCGCGATACTCCAAAAAAAAGCCGACCTGAAAAACCGGCATGTGCCGGAGGACGTCATACTGTTCCTTGCCCAGAACATACCCAGCAACATAAGGGAGCTCGAAGGGGCCTTAAACAGGGTCATAGCCTACTCCGAATTCAACTCGGAGCCGATGAACCCAGAGAACATCGGGGTATGGCTGAAGGACATCCTGAGAAGCAACTCGAAGGGGCAGGTGAGCATAGACTACATACAGCAGCTCGTCGCAGAGAGCTTCGGCATAACGATGGAAGAGCTGATATCGCCCAACAGGACTGCCGAGTTCGCGCTGGCGCGCCAGATAGCGATGTACGTGGCAAGAAAAAACCTCCCGATCACGGTAAACCAGATAGCGATAGCCTTCAACAGGAAGGACCACACGACAGTGCTCTACGCTTGCCGTAGAATAGAAGAGATGATTAAGACGAACCTGCGGGTTAAGACCATTGTGGATAACGTGCAGAACAAACTGTAAAAAAGCGTGGATCTCCTGTGGATGACCCTGGTTCATTTCCGTGAAACGCGTTTTACTCACAATATAAATGTGGATAGTGTGAATAATTCCGGGTCAAACGCGATTGCGTTTTCCACATGGAAAAGTTTGAGACACCGCCGCTTGAGCGGCGTTTTCCACGAATCCACAGTCTCTACTGATACTACTTCTAATTTATTAATATAATATAATAGAAATTATCAGTAGTTATGTTTTTCGAACAGTCACTCCGGGAGGTATTTGGATGAAAATATCGGTAAACAAAGAAATTTTTTTGAAAAGCTGGGGGCTCGCCGAACGGGGTGCCGGGGCTTCGGGGGCAATGAACATTTACTCGACCGTCAGGATGCGCGCCGACATGGATGAAGTCGAGCTTCAGGCCACGGATATAAGGACCTCCGTAATATGCAAAGCGGGGGGAGTGACCGTCATAGAGCCGGGGGAAGCCGTCATACCGATCAAAGGGGTGTCCGACCTCTTCAAGAAGGCCGGCGCTTCGGATTTCATGATACAGATCGACGGCGGGCAGGCGGTCATGACGTCTGGGAAGAGCAGGTACAAGTTCGCGACCTATCCGACAGGCGACTTTCCGAAGCTCCCTGCGTCCTCCGGTGCGGGTTTTTTTTGCTCGATGCCGGTTTCGGCCCTTATCTCCGCTATCGAGAAGGGGACGCTGTGCGCGTCGTCCGGCGACGAATACCCTCAGTATCTGTCGAGCGCTTACTTTGAGATGGCTCAGGGCGTCTTGAACATAGTTTCTACGGACAAGCGGCGGCTCGCGCTGTGCAAGGCCGAGGTGACTGAGGGCAGCGAGAGCGATCCGATGCTGCTGCCGATGAAGGGCCTGAAAGAGCTTCAAAGGGTGCTTGGGATGATCGATTCGGGCCAGGAGATGAAAATATCCTGCGATGACGCTCAGGCGTATTTTATAGCAGAAGGCGTCGAGCTGGCGGTCCGCAAGGTTGAGACGAAGTTCCCCGCGTATGCCAAGATATTGCCCACGTCGCACAAAACGTCTGCCGACATAGACAAGAGCTCGCTCATATCCGCCATAGAGAGGGTGGACGTGGTAGTGCGCGATTACAACAAGACCGTGTTGGTCAATTTGGACTTGAACGGCGAGTGCACCCTTTCCGGCATAGCTCAGGAGTTCGGCGAGGCCGTGGAGCATATCCAGTGCAACGTAGAGGGCGAGCCGGTCTTCATAGGTTTTAACACCAGATTTTTCTACGACGCGGTAAAAGCGCTGGACGGCCCTATGGCAAGGCTCGTCTTTAACGGATCGGAGGGGCACATGGTCGTGCGTCTGGCGAATTCGGACAATTTTCTCTGCCTCGTGGCGCCCGTCGAATTGAGCAAGGAGGAAATGGAGGCTCGCGACATATCGGACGGCGGGGTAGATGTACTTTAAAACCACCTACTTTCATAATTTCAGAAATTTGCGGGGAGAGCGCCGCGAGTGGGTTTCGGGCTTCAACCTGATCACCGGCCCAAATGGTTCGGGAAAGACGAATTTTTTGGAGGGCCTCAACCTAATATCCGGATGGGGCCCTTTTGACAGAAAGGTTAAAATTCCCCAGTTGGTGCGCAGGTTTCCAAGCGATCACGACAAAACAGGCGCCGCCTCGCTGTGGGGCATGGCGTGCGGCGAGGACGAGTCGGAGGTGTTCGCGTCGCTTCAAGTAAGATGCCAGCTCAAATGCGACGACAAATCCATAGGGGCCTCCGAGATGAGAAGGAAAATACCGATGCTGTCGTTCATGCCGGGCCACATGTCGCTCCTCAAAGGCGGGGCTTCGTGCAGGAGGCAGCTTCTTGACATGATCGGCGCCGTGGTGAGCGTTCAATATGCGCGCATCCTTCACGACTACAGGCACTTGCTGAGGCAGAAATCCGCGTTGCTTCGGAAAATGCGCAGCGCGGAAGTTACGGACAGGATGATGATAGCTTTCGGATCGTGGCTGTGGTCGGCGCGCGAGGAAATTTTGAGCTTGCTCAAGTCGGAGATGGAAAATTTTTCGCAGTTGCTTCCGGCGCCCCTTGATTTTTTTTTGAAGAGGGGCGGTGGCACGTCCGACGACAGCCCTGTCGGTGATTTCAAGAGGTCTCTCCAGATTGTCAGGGAAAAGGAGATTTTTTCGAGGATGCCGCTCGTCGGCCCGCACAGGGATGACATAATATTCACCAGCGAAGGGGTGGAGACGTCCGTCGCTTTTTCGCGCGGGCAGAACAGGAGGGCGGTGTCGGCTATAATACTGGCTTCCGCGCACGTCGTGGAGCAAAAGCTGGGCAAGAAGCCGGTGCTCGTGTTCGACGAGATAACCTCCGAACTCGACGAGCAGGGAAGGGAGCTTGCGATAGAAGCCCTTCTGGACACCGGGTATCAGGTGTTCGCCGCAACTGCCGACGCGCTTCCGCACGAGGGCGTCGAAATACACAAAATGAGGGACGGCAGGTTTTTGTGACATGGCTGAGACGAACGATTACGACGTAATAGTGATAGGCGGCGGGCACTCCGGCTGCGAGGCGGCGCTCGCCGCTTCGAGAATGGGGTGCCGGACGCTGCTGCTGAACCACAACCTCGACAATATGGCGCTGATGCCTTGCAATCCGGCGATAGGCGGTCCTGCCAAGGGAAATCTGGTAAGGGAGCTGGACGCATTGGGCGGGGAACAGGCCATCGCAACCGACTTCGCGACATTGCACCTCAGATGGCTCAACACGTCCAAGGGGCACGCTGTCCGCACCCTCCGCGCCCAGTGCGACCTTCGCGACTATGCCGCCCATTACACGAGGGCGCTCGCCTCCGTTTCGAGCCTCAGGGTCTATCAGGCCATGGTGTCCGGCGTTGTGGTCGATTCGGGCCAGGTCGCCGGAGTTACGACGCTCGCGGGGGAAAAATTTTCCGCGCGCAAGGTGGTGGTCGCCGCTGGGACGTACATGCGGGGGCAGGTCCACATGGGCATGGTGAATTTTCCGTCGGGGCCGCTCGGGCAGGTCGGCTCGCGCTTCGGGCTGTCCGAATCGCTGATGAAGGCCGGCCTCGAACTCAGGAGGTTTCGGACCGATACGACGCCTCGGATATGCCGATACAGCGTCGATTGGGATTCGCTGGACCTTCAGGGCAGCGACCCAGAGCCGGAGGCATTCTCCCATTGGGGTGAGAAAAAAACCCACTCCGGGCATTATTGCGCAAAAACCCGGACATCCGTCAAAACCCACGACATACTGAAGGCGGCCTTGGGCAGATCGCCCCTTGCGACGCGCGAAATAGGGGTGAAGGGCCCGCGCTACTGCCCGTCGCTCGACGACAAGATTTTGAAATTCCCCGACAAGGAGTCGCACCCCATATTTTTGGAGCCGGTCGGCAGGAACAGCCGCGAGATATACATGCAGAATTTCTCGACATACATGCCTCCCGACGTGCAGATCGAGATAATCCACACACTGCCGGGCTGCGAGCGCGCGCTGATGCTGCGCCCCGGGTACGGCATAGAATACGATTACGTCGTCCCCACCCAGCTTGAGCCTTGGCTGGAAGCAAGAGCCGTGCGCGGCCTTTTCTGCGCCGGGCAGATTTGCGGGACCTCAGGCTACGAGGAGGCGGCGGCGCAAGGCTTCATCGCCGGGGCAAACGCGGCCCTCTCCGTTCAGGGGAAAGGCCCGCTCGTTCTGGGGCGCGCCCAGGCCTATATCGGAGTCCTCATAGACGACCTGACGTCGAGGGGGGCGGACGAGCCTTACAGGATGCTGCCCAGCCGGTGCGAGCACAGGCTGATAATGAGGCACGACAACGCCGATGTCAGGCTGTGCGGCATAGGAAGGGAACTCGGTCTGATAAGCGACGAGCGGTGGAACGCGCTTAAATGTGTCCGCGAAGCGGTGGAATCCGCCAAACATAAGCTGTCGGCGACGAAAGTGCCGGTTTCGGACGAGGTCAACTCGGCGTTGAAAGGGTTTGGCTCCTCGCCGCTTCAGGAGCCGGCCATTGCAATCGACCTTCTGAAACGCCCGGAGATATCATGGCGCGCCCTCTCTGAGATCATCGGCGCCGAAGTGGGCGATGAAATCGGGCGCAGGATTGAGATAGACGCGAAATACGAGGGATATGCCGAGCGGGAGGGCAGGAGGGTAAGGCGCCTTGCGTCGATGGAGCGCCTCAAGATACCGGACGGTATGATATACTCCGAAATAGTCGGTATCTCAGCCGAATCGGCGGAAAAGCTGGCCTCGGTTGTTCCAAGGACCTTGGGGCAGGCCTCCAGGGTGCCGGGGGTGAATAACGTGGACATACAGCTCGTTCAAGTGGCCATAGAGAAAAACCGCAGGGAGCCGCGCACGGTTTGAGGGCAAAGGCAAGCTCCCGGACGGGCGGCGAGTGCTCGGTCTCCGAGGTCATCGGAGACATGAAGTCTTTTTTCGGCCTCTGCATGACCCTGTCCATAATAGAGCAGGAGTGGCCGTCCATAGCGGGAAACGCGCTTGCGTCTCGCAGCCTGCCCAAGTCTTACGATGACGGGGTTCTGGTCGTTCTGGTCGAAAACAGCCTAGCGCAGCAGGACATGAATTTCAAAAAAAACGCGATTTTAAAGGAGATACGCGCCAAGGCGTCGCTGAGGCTGAAGGACATAAGGACCGAGATCGGCAGGCTGTCCGCGCATCGGCCCAAAGGCGGGCCGTATGCGAGGGCGCGCCGGACGAAGCGCGCTTTGCGCCCAATCCCTAAAGCCGAGCTCGACGCGATGGTTTCCGAGGTGATGGGCCAAGACCCCAACATTGCCCCTGATCTCGCCGCGGCGATAGCGCGATGCCGCATTCTTGGGGAACCGCGATGAAAAAATTTAACTTTGGTGTGTTATACTTGGGACGCCATCCGATGACTTCGCGGCGCAAAGTGTTTTACCAAAAGGAGCAGTGATGTGTTGGCTAACTTACCGATACTAAGGATAGGCAAACACACGCCTAAATATCCAATTGTCCAGGGCGGAATGGGCGTTAAGATTTCCGGTTCCCGCCTCGCTGGCGCAGTTGCGGCGAGCGGCGGCGTCGGCACGATAGCGAGCGTCGGCCTTGCGTGCGACCACCCGCTTTTTGACGGCGCCAATTACTTCGACATAAACGAGATAGCTATGGGCGAAGCGGTGAAAGCGGCGAGGGAAGCCGCGCCCGCCGGGGTCTTGGCGGTAAACTGCATGACCGCCCTGACCGATTACGACAGGCAGGTGCGCAGCGCGTGCGCCGCCGGGGTGGACATCATAGTCTCCGGCGCAGGGCTCCCGATGAAATTGCCCGAATACGTCAAGGATTTCCCCGATGTCGCCATAGTCCCGATAGTCAGCTCCGTAAAGGCGGCAGACCTGATCGTGCGCAAATGGGGAAAGCAGTACGGCAGGCTGCCGGACGCGATAGTGGTCGAGACCCCCCTTTACGCCGGAGGGCATCTCGGCGCGACGAAGATGGAGAACGTCACGGACATGGCGTTTTCGCTCGAGGCCGTCGTGCCGGATCTCGTCAAATACATCGACGGGACGCTAAAAGCCGACATCCCCGTGATAGCGGCGGGCGGGATATGGGACCGCGCCGACATCGACCGCGCCCTGGAGTTCGGCGCAAGGGGCGTTCAGATGGGGACGCGCTTCGTATGCACCGTGGAGTGCGACGCCGACGACAGGTTCAAGCAGGCTTACATCGACGCCTCGCCGGACGACGTGGTCGTGATAATGAGCCCCGTAGGGATACCGGGCCGGGCGCTCCGCAACTCGTTCGTCGAGAAATACATGTCGGGGCAGGTGGAGAGCAAGCCGTGCATGGCGGCCTGCCTCTCCCACTGCGAGTACCTGAAGAGCCGCTCCACGTTCTGCATAGCTCAGGCGCTGGTGGATGCCTACCAGGGCGATTTGGAGACGGGGCTTTTCTTCGCGGGAAGCAACGTGGTGAAGTGCGGCAAGCTGGACACCGTGGCGGGGATTTTTGGCGAACTCGTCGGATGACCTGCCGGGTCTGGGAGAAGGGCGCGTGACCGAAAAAAAAAGCCAGTTTTCGCTGTTTAAGTCGCGAAATTTCATGCCCCTCTTCATGACGATGTTCCTCGGGGCGTTCAACGACAATTTCTTCAAGAGCGCCATGGTCATACTCATCACGTACCGGCTCGCCGACAAGGCTGGCGCCGACGCCAGGATACTGGTGACCGCCGCGGCCGGGGTGTTCATCCTGCCGTTCGTCCTCTTTTCGGCGCTGGCCGGCCAGATGGCGGACAAATACGAGAGGTCGATGCTGGTTCGCCGCGTGAAGATAGCGGAGATAGCGGTGATGGCCGGGGCGGTAGTCGGTTTCTGCACCGGCAGCATAGTGCTGCTCATGGCAGTCCTCTTCCTGATGGGCGCGCAGAGCGCCATGTTCGGGCCCCTCAAGTACAGCATACTGCCCCAGCATCTGGACGAGAGCGACCTCATAGGCGCAAACGCGCTGATCGAGATGGGCACGTTCCTGGCAATCCTGCTCGGGACGATCTGCGGCGGGTTGTTCGTGCTGGGCGACTGGGGGATACTCGCGGTGAGCGCGCTCGTCGTTGGGATAGCCGCCGCCGGGTGGGTTTCGAGCTGGTTCGTCCCCCCGACCCGCGTGATAAACCCATTCCTCGAATTTCGCTTCAACGTGTTCTCCGAGACGTGGAGGACCGTGGCGGACGTGTATCCGAGGCGCGACATATTTCTCTCGGTCATAGCCATATCGTGGTTTTACTTCGTCGGCGGGACGTTCCTGTCCCAGTTCCCGACTTACGCCAAGATGGTCGTGGGGGCCGACGAGAGGGTGGCCACTCTGTTTCTGGCGGTGTTCTCGGTCGGGATAGGCGCCGGGTCGCTCGCGTGCAACTGGCTTCTCAAGGGCGAGGTCTCGGGCCGCTATGTGCCCTGGGCCGCTTTGGGCCTGTCCGCCGCCAGCGTTGGACTCTACTTCGCGAGCGTGCGCCCCCTGCCCGATGTTCCCGATGGGGTGGCGCTCCCCCTCATATCGGTCGAGCAGTTCGCGTCATCGATGCCCAATGTGGCCATAATCGCGTGCCTGCTTGCGATATCGTTCTTCGGCGGGCTTTACATAGTGCCGCTCTACGCGATCATACAGAGCAGGAGCGAGGAGGACAAGCTGGCCGGCGTGACCGCGTGCTGCAACATAATGGATTCGCTCTTCATGGTCATATCGTCGATAGCCACGACGGCCATGCTGAGCGCTGGGTTCTCGATACCGCAGATTTTCCTGGCCCTTGCCGCTCTCACCATCGTCGCGTCGTTTGTGATACGCGGCGCGGTGCATGATCAGATGCGCAAGCGAGGCGCCATGTAGGCGTGGCCCTCCTCAAAAAAATTCTGTTCGCGATCGGCAGGGTCATATTGAGGGTCCTTTACGGCGTGGAAGTCTGCGGGATGGAGAACTACCGCGCCGCCGGGCCTCGCGTCCTCGTGCTTCCGAACCACACGTCGCTGCTCGACGCCGCGCTGGCGGCCCTTTTCATTCCCGGCGAGCCGATTTTCGCCATCAATAAATTCGTGGCGAACGACTGGCGCTGGGTGAAGCCCTTCCTCTCCCTGATTCGGACCTGGCCGATAGACCCAACGAGCCCCTTCGCACTGAAGGGCCTGATAAGCGAGGTGAGGCGCGACGCATGCTGCGTGTTCTTTCCCGAGGGCCGCATAAGCAAAACGGGCGGCGTGATGAAAATATACGACGGGGCGGCGATGCTGGCGGACAAGGCTGGCGCGGTCCTGCTGCCGATGCGGATAGACGGGGCGCTGTTTTCGAAGGCTTCGTACATGAAGGGCAAATATCCCCAGACGTGGTTCCCAAAGATAACGCTGACGTTTCTGCCGCCGAAGCGCCTAGAGGTCCCGGACGCCCGCGGGAGGAAGCGGCGCGAATTCGTCCGAATCTTCCTGCACGACCTCATGAGGGATGGCGCGTATTCGACGCTCGGCGACAGGCATACCCTGTGGAGCGCCATGCTGTCTGCCGGCAAGCTGTACGGCTGGCGCAGGCCGATAGCCCTCGACACGAGCCGCAGGCCGGCGAGCTATCGCGACATGATAGCCGCTTCTCTGGCGCTTGGCTCGAAAGTAGCGCCGTACACCGAAATGCGGGAATGCGTCGGCATCCTTCTCCCGAGCTGCATCCCAACCGTTGCCGTCGTAATGGGGCTTTCCAGGCTCAGCAGGGTTCCGGCCATGCTCAATTACACGTCGGGACCGAAAAATATCGTCTCCTGCTGCGCCGCGTCCTGCATAAAAACTGTCGTCACGTCGCGCAAATTCGTATCCGAGGGCAAATTCAGCCAAATCATCGACGCACTGTCGCGCTCCGACAT
>JAISQC010000192.1 GCA_031274465.1 Synergistaceae bacterium
ATATATTATTATAACATATACTTAAATAAAGTGTCGAGCAAAAAAGGCGTGTTAGCAAGGACTTTTTAGATTTTTCGACAAAAGTTTTGAACATAGTTGGATTTTGAGTATAGATTACACTACTTTAGGGGGACCAAATAAAACTCGTCGGTTGAGGAGGGAAATTTCCCTCCTCCAGCGTGCGTGATCTCGGAGCGCCTTTATTTTAAATCAACGGTACTCTGTTTTGGGAGACAAAGTTTTCTTAATGCGGAGGAATGCAATCATCGCCGTAACCACGAAGGAGGTGAACAAACCTCCGAAGCCCGTGTCACAACCGCCTGTGTCCTTCCTGGCGTCAGGTTCTCCACTCGACATGTTCTTGACCGCTATTGGGTTGTCCGAAAAAGCCTGAATCAAGGTTTGTCCTCCGGCGCTATAACCGACCCAGTTGACGCGCGCCTCTCCGGCAGCGGCCTCGCTCGGCGCGGTACCCTCTATTATCACGTAGCCATTATCGTCGAAGTGGTCGCCTTCGCAGGGATCTCCATTTGCGTCGCCTATCCATGTCCTGGCGGATTCGATGCCGCTCACGCTAGCGAAGACGTCGTACGGCGCATCACTGGCCTTTACTTTCCCGTAAAGCCTAACGAGAACGCGCTGGGCGTAATCCTGCTTCACTATTACCGCAATCCAATCTTCTGGATCGCCGGAAAGGGCGAGTGGAACTCCAGAGCCGCCCTCAGACGCAAGACTGCTCGCCTCGCCGATCGCCGCACATGACAGGACCGTTGCAATTACTATAACAGCAAACAGCTTTTTCATGCAGGATACCCCCTTTCAGATCTCGATAAGCAACACATTTACCCTGAACCCGTTATTAAAGTTACTCTAACAGATTTATCACCCCATGTAAATCGGACTATTTTCCCCTAAATCTTCAATGCAAAGCCGAAATTTCCACACCAATCTTACGAGTGCGGGCCAACCCGGTAACGACCCATTTATGCTACATGAGAGTGATCTTCATAATATTTCGATGTCTTCCTCAGCCAACGTTCCGTTCTCGACGCGAAATGACCGCATGACCGGTTCGCTCTCAATAAGCGAGATGATGACATACGAGGCGGATGGATCGTAAGCCAGCTTGATATCCTCCTCGGACGGTCTGGCCGGAGTCATCGGATGAGAATGGAAGTTTCCAAGCGGGATAATTCCGCGTGTCCGCATATCCTTTACAGTCGTGAGATGTTCCATCGCGTCGATCGTAAAATGTGTCCCGCTGGCGTCGGTGTTCGTGAGAGTATAAACAAGCCCGACCGTTCTCGTATCGCCTTCGCTCTCCCCGGCGATCAGTCCGCAACACTCGTTCGGAAGACAGGATTTAGCGTAACTAACGATTTTTTCGCAATCGGTTTTTTTATCCGCAACACGCTCATAATGCAATTCCCTCGCAAACGCGGGCGGCGTAATCGAACGGATGCAGGATCGACGGAGATGGCCCGCACACTGCACAGTCAGGCCTTTTGGGAAGTGGCACACTCTGAAATTTCATAGCGAGCGCGTCGTAGGTCAGCATCGTGCCGGTCAAGAGTTTGCCGGCGCCCGTTATGAATTTGACTGCCTCCATAGCTTGAAGACTGCCTATTACGCCACCCATCGCACCTATGACCCCGGCCTGGCTGCACGTCGGCACGGCATCGGGAGGCGGGGGATCCACAAAGACACAGCGATAGCACGGCCCCTCGCCCGGCACATAAGTCATAAGTTGTCCCTGAAAGCGTATTATACCGGCATAGGAGAATGGTTTGCCGGCTATCACGCAGGCATCGGTGATCAAAAATTTTGCCGAAAAGTTGTCCGTACCGTCGATGACAAAATCGTAGCCCGATATGAGTTCCATAACATTTCCCGCATTCACGAACACGTGATGTTCGTTCACAGCCACATCCGGGTTTATGGCCTTCATCTTCTCTCCGGCGGATTGGACTTTGGGTTTTCCGACGTCTGGGGTCGAGTGGATGATCTGTCTCTGTAGATTTGACAACTCTACCGCATCGGCGTCAGCCACACCGATCACTCCGACGCCGGCCGCAGCGAGGTAGAGCGCAGCTGGAGCGCCAAGTCCTCCCGCACCTACTATCAACACCCGCCCCTCTCCGATCCGTTTTTGCCCCCTGACGCCTATCTCCTTGAGGATGATGTGTCTGGAGTAGCGCTCGAGCTGGTCGTCCGAGAAGGCCATCATTCGCCCCCTCCCATGAAATACAGGAACTCCACGACGTCGTTGTCGCGCAAAATCGTCCCCCCAAGCGCCTCACTCTTCACAAATTCGTCGTTCACCGAAACGGAGACGTACTCCGGAGTCCTGACTTTTTCAATCCCGATGAGCTCGGACACGGTGAGCCCGTCGTCGTATTCTTTCGATACGCCGCCACGATCAGCTTCATTCAATTTCCCCCCATCCTCAGTCGCCGCGTTTTTGAACGATCAGGCTGTATGTGCCGTCCTCGTTGTCCTTCAGCCTGAGTATCCTGTGCCCCTCGTCCTTTATGCTGCGCGGCACGTTTTGAGCGGGCTCTCCGTCGTTCATCCGGATGGACAGAATTTGCCCGTCCTCCATCTCGTCGATGGCGACTTTCGCCTTGACGAACGTGACGGGGCAGACGACATCGGTGATGTCGACCGAATCGTCGATGGCGTAGTCATTCATGAAGCGCCGCCTCCACCGATGATTTGAAGACGCCCCAGCCGGCGCGCTCTATGGCTGGGCGCAGTCGCTCGCCGGGCGACGCGTGGGCGGCGAAGAAGTCCAGTGCGGCGTCGGCGATCTTGAATAGGGTCTGCCTGTCGCGGATGGGAGGAGTGAGCGTCTCGCCCTTGGCTATCCTGTTGCCGAAAGATCCGCCGAAAGAGACGATATAGCCGGGTTCCCCTCTGCACGCGTCATTCGGGCAGGCCTTCACGCACCTTCCGCAGTAGTTGCATTTGCTTTCGTCGAGCTTTATCCCGCCGTCCGCCATCGATATCGCGCCCTCGCCGCAGGCTTTCACGCACACGCCGCACGCGATGCAATCCTCGGGCGACAGTTCGACGGTCATCCCGCCTTTTATGCCGAGGTCGTTTTCCTCGGCCTTGAGGCAGTTGTTCGTGCATCCGGTCACTCCGAACTTGAATTTGTGCGGGAGCTCCCTGCCGAAATAGCGGTTCGAAATCTCCTCGGCGAGGGAGTGGGTCTCGATGCACCCGCTGGGGCAGATGTCGGCGCCCTGGCAGGCCGTCACAGTCCTCACCCTGGGGCCGCACACCCCGATCGAGACTCCGCCTTCGCCAAGCTCCCTCTTTACCGCCTCGATGTCGCCAAGTTTTATAAACGGTATCTCTACTCCCTGGCGAGAAGTGAGGTGCACGTGCCCGTCGCCGTATTTTTTGGCCACGGAGGAGATGGCGAGCAACTGCTCCGACGTGAGATTGCCGCCAACAACCTTGAGCCGCGCCGAAAAGTTGTCCCGCTGCTTCTGTCGCATAAACCCGCCCTTTTTCAAAGAAGCGTAATCGGTGCCCATTCCAAGAATTCCCCCCGGAGAATAAAACATATTATTCTGATATGGTTTAATTTATCATTTGAGGTTAACGCACTATCGGGAAAATGTCAATAATGCGTGCGCGCTGTCCTATCATGTACGCGTTGCCATAAAAGGTTTTGCGATCTCGAATCCACGCCTAATATGCCAATCTAACGTTTTTTCGAGCTGAGCGTTTCCAACGCACTCTCGTAAATGATCTACTGCCTGTTCCAAGATTAACCTGACATATCGGGTATATGGTATTCCTTCCTTTTTTGCCTTTATCTTCACAGCATCAAGCAAGCTTTGAGGAAGGCGCATATTGAGCGCCGCCGATTTTGGCTCTATCTCGAAGCGCATGGGTTTGAAATTGGACAGGTCATATTCGGACAGACCGGCAGTCTCGGCAAACCTTTTGGCTTCGGTGTCACTCCTGAGCGATGGCATACGCTTGAGTTCAACGGTTTTCATAGTGTTCAGCCTCCTTTAGATCAATTATATACGTTTGTGTTGTCATATGTCTATACATAGTTCCATAAAACCCCGGATTCGCGGACGATACGGCGAAAAAGGCCGCCCGCCCTCGAAGCGAAATTCGCCCTCCATCTTCACGGATGCCGCAAAAATGGTCTCGGGCGTAGCTGGTAATCGCCTGCGGCCATTTTCGCGCCAACCGTTTCGACGGGGAACGAATCCGCTCCATTTCGCTCGAAGAACATTTAATCAACGATTCCTTAGGGTAAAATATTTTTAGGCTTTTGACAGGAGGTGTCTATGAATGAAAAAAGTTGCATGTCTAGTGTGCTATGTGTTGATAGCTGCGTTTGTTTCAGTACGCGCGGATTCGGCTTTTGCCGCGGCCATCGCCCCCGGCCGTTCGCTTCGCTCGCCATATGAGGGCATGGTCCTGCGGGCCATCTCCGACACAGGCTCTTTCGACGTTTCGCCAGGCAGGGCGTCGATTCTCGGAGGCATCGTCCCCCATCACGACTTAGCTTTGGGCATGATCGTGAGGTTTTATCGGCAGTTGGCCAATAATACGCCCGATGGCGGGGTTCGCCGCGTGTGGCTGTTCGCTCCCGACCATTTCCGGCAGGCCCGGCGGTGGGTCGCTGTCTGCCCGTCGGACTGGGAGTTTCGCCATCTCGCCCCGCGCGCCATTTTGGCCGACAAAGCGGCGGTCTCTTCTTTGGAGGAATCTCGGATCGTGGAGGCAAATTCGGAGCTTTTCGCATCCGAGCACGGCATAACGCTCCATATCCCGCTGGTCGCGCACTTCTTTCCCGACGCGACAGTCGTGCCGGTCGTCTTCCGGCCGGACGCCCCGGACATGGCGCTCCTGATGTTCCGCAACAGGGTGCTGCGGCTCGCCAAAGACGGTGACCTGGTGATCCTGAGCATGGATCTGTCCCACTACAAGCCGCCTGAAACGATGGCGCTGGAGGACGAGCGGACGCTCGGCACGCTGCTGGGCATCAGGCCCTCCGCAGTTGCGGCTATCGACGTGGACGCGAGGCGAGCTGCCGCGTTTGTCCTGATGCTGTTCCGGGACATGGGGGCTTCGCGCGGCGAACTGCTGGAGCACACGGACTCTTCGGCGCTTCTTGGGCGTAGGGTGGAGTTCGGCACGAGCTACGCTACCATCGTCTACAGACGCGAAACGCCGGAGGATGCGACATGCCCGTCTGTGCCTTCGCGGAGTTGCTGGCATTAAAAAAAATTTTGTGATATATTTTTACGAGAATTTTCGCGGAAGAGGTTTCGTCGGATGGCGGCAAAAAAGAAGTTCTCGCAAAAACTCTTGATTTTTGCATTGATCGCAGGGATATGCATAATTGCAGTTCAAGCATCGTTCGTAGGCGCCCATATGCTGCCGTGTCGCGTCGGCGCAAGCGAAAATGCGGCGGGATCTGTCTCTCCGAAGGGCGATGCGATTGACGATAATGAAGCGTTTCGAAATATGAAAGACATACTGCATCCTTCTTCCAAAGCGGAGGATAGCGCGATTTATTATATGTCCAAAAATGCCTTGTGCCCATTTTCCGACATCGACAGGAAAATATCGAAAAAAACCCTTATCGCGGCCCGCAACGCACAGGCAATAGCACGCAAGAAATACGAGAAAGAATTTCTCATATCCATCACCGAAGGCGGCAAAAACGTTAAAAACATCCCCTCCATCATAGAAGAATGGCGTGACGCCGTCGTGCCATTTTATTCAGAAACAAATCAGTGCTTCCCTAAGGAATCGTTGATTTAGCGATTCCCTAAATATTTCGCATAAGCAAGTTCCACAAAATGCAGCAAGCCTGAAATGGCTTCAGCCTATATCAGCCGTGCTGGCGTTGTTCGGCACGTTATAAAAGAGGTGTGTTTCCATGCTGAAAATCGTATTCGAATGGTTGGGCAAACCAGACCCGGCCACATTGGAACAAATTGCGCAAATACCGGCCATATGCGGCGTATTCTGCAAGCTGTCGTCTTTGTGCGGCGATGGCGCTCTGCGCGAGGAAGAGCTGAGTAACCTCAGGGGAAAAATCGCATGTTCTGGCCTGGCGCTCGAGGTCGTCGAATATTTTCCGCTTCACGAAGATGTCATACGCATGAAAGGCGACCATAAAAGGCATATCGCAAACTTCAAAGAGGACATAGCGCGCCTGTCGGAAATCGGGGTTAAATGTCTCTGTTACAGCTTGGATCTGTGTAATGGAAATCAAAGATACGGAGAGCATGGCGAGGCGGAACGCTGGAAAAACATGGAATATTTTCTGGGCGAGATAATTCCCGTTGCGGAAAAATATCGCGTTAACATGGCTCTATGCCCGAACGGCCGCGCGCAAACGTTTTCCAAGGCGCCGGGCTTCGAAGCCGCCGAGAAAGATATCGACGCGCTGCTGGGGCTCCGGCATGAGCGAATACACGGCATCGCCCTGCCCATCTCAGGGCTGGGTCTTGAAAATTTTGAAAGCCGCAGGAAGTTGGTGCGAAAATACGGCGCTATGGGCCGCATTCATTTCACCGACCTGGGAAATCCCCAAAACCCGGGCGAATCGAACGCAAAAGATATTCCGCAGCTTATGAAGGCGTATCACGACGCCGATTTCGAGGGTTACGCGACCCTTGCCCGGCGCGGGGCAAACCCCGGCGCAATCAGCCCCGATATGGAATTGCGCGGCGTCGCGCTCGGCGCGAATTATCTTGCCGGCGTATGGGATACCCTGGATAAATTTAATTTCTGAAGAGGGTTGATGTTTTTTCAGTGCATGGCGATCGTTAAGATGGATATTTTAGAATGCCGTAAAAACTTGCGAAAGCGGATGATAAAAATGACTGGCATGATTGGTTTCGTGGTTGTAGTTGTACTGGTGTTCGCGGTTGCTTTGATCATGAAAAAATATACCGGATAAAACCGCGCGGGGGAGGTACTGTGACTGGGTGGGTCGGCTTCGCCCTGCCGTCCATGCGGCGTGTTTCGTATGGCAGTCCGTCGAACGGAGATCCTCGATTTGAAAAGCTGCGGGGATTGTGTACAATAGCGGCAGGGGAAATGCCCGCAGGGGAGGCTGTGGATTTTTGTCTTGCCCACAAGAGTCGCTTATATACATATTTTAAGGAGGCATTGGCTGAAATGGGAAAGATCTCTTGGGTCGCTGTCACGCTTGACAGCTCGGATTTTCG
>JAISQC010000194.1 GCA_031274465.1 Synergistaceae bacterium
TGTTGCCGAAAAAGTGTATGTCATCTATCATCGGGTTCTCGACGACCATGAATATCACGTTTACGCCCTCGGCCTCGTCCACGATCCGATAATCGACGTTGGCGTAGAACCCCTGCTCGAAAATGGCGTCGGCGTCTCTTGCAAGCCTGTTCTGATCCATCGGCGCCCCTACCTTCGACGACACCACCGACAAGATATGATCGGAGACGACCTCGCTGTTGCCCTCCACCGATATGGACAAGATGGGCGGGGATTGTATCCTGCGTTCTCCCTGAGGCCTGCCCTGCGACGGGCGCTCTTCCCTCAGAGGCTCCTCCTCCTGGCCCGGCGCCGCTCCGGACATGTCGATCTCGACCGTTCCGCGGCTTTCATCGGGGTTGCCGAAAACTACAGGCGTCTCGGCTATCTCAGCCCCGGAGGCTGGAACTGCGGCAGTAAGCATGAACGCCGCCACGACCAACGACAAGGCCCATAGACGGGAGGGCAGGCGGAACTTGGCGCAGAGCTGTGTTTTCATCCGGAGAGCTTTTATGAGCAAAACAAACCACCCCTTAAATTTTATAATGACGATATGTGCCGCGCGCTACGGCATTACCCTGACTGCCGGCTCGGGAACCCGCAGCGCCCTCTGGCCCACCTGTATCAAAGACACGACCTCCTCAACGGAAGGGCGCCTCTCCTCCGGCACTGGGGGAGAGGCCGGCTCTTCCCTCGGTTCGACCGCCGTCGGATCGCTTTGGGGTTTCGCTGCGGCCAAGACGCTTTCGGCCGCCAGCGCAGCGCCCCTTTTCGGCGCCGGCTCGGGAGATTTGGCGGGCAGTTCCACCGTGATCGTCACCCTGCCGCTGTTTCCACTGCTGAGGCTCTCCCTGAGGGCGTTTATTATATCGCTCTCTGGGCCAGAGAGGATGGCAAACGACTCCATCGGTTCTGGAAAGCCCGGCATCTGCGCGTCGAACTCCGTCGAAAGGGGGATGACCGCCGCAAGCACCATCGCCATGGCAAGAGAGGCGACTTTCAGGCCTTTTGCGAAAAACGGGCCGAAACGCCTGCGCGAGGCCTCCCCCGCTTCCTCCTCGGCTGCGAGCCACAGCTCGCCCCTTGCCTCCCTGGCCTCAGCTTCGAGGCATTCTATTTCGATCAGGGCGTCGCCCCACGAGCCGCATTTGCATGCGGCAACGCACCGCTTCAGCCAGCGCTCGATCCTTTTAAGACGGCGATCCATCGACCTGCCTTGCAAATCAACCATAACGCGCGCACCTCCGTTAATTCAAAAAAACAACAGCCTGCATCTAATGATTTTCACGCTTCAGACGCCGGAAGTGGCGTCTTTTTTTAAAAACAGGCTTTTCAGATGCGACAGCGCGTTGCGCTGCAGCCGATATATGTGGCTCACTCCGACCCCGTGCTCGCTCGCGACGTCGGAAGCGCGGCGCCCCTCGACTATGAGGGCGCGCACTATATCCCTTTCACGGCGGGGCAGGCCGTCGAGCCCGATTCCAAGGGAAACCCTCCACTCCATCCTGTCGAGGTCCGATTCAAAGGAATCCTGGCGATCGAGAAATTCCTCCTCGACCGGGGTCGGCGCGCGCGCCTCGCCGCGCTGCAGAAAATTCGCCATGCGGCCCTTGATCTTGTAGAAAGCGTAGGTTATGAACCTGTTGTTGCGGGACTGGTCGAAATTATCCACAGCCGATATCAGACCTACCATGCCCTCTTGAATCAGGTCTGGATATGAGCTGTACGGCACTCGAAATTTCTTGGCAAGCCAGAAAACCATCGGCCTGTAGGCCAGTATCAGTTTCTCCCTGCTGTCTTCGCAACCCTGCCCGGCATTCTCCCAGAGTTTTCTTTCGTCCTCCGGGTCGAGCGGCGCACTGCTCTCTGAATTTTTCAATTTTTTATCCCCCATGCCGCCAAATATGACGCCTCAACGATTTTATCATAACTTATCGCCTAGTGGCGTCATTAATTTTCTCATTATGAGGGAAACGACAGTCGGGCTATTTCTCCGTCGTCCATCCTTGCGTGGTGGGTGTCGTTCAGCAGAAGAAGGGACGACCGAAGCTCCCACGCGTCGATCACCGACACGGAACAGTTGTCTATCCTCATCCTCCACATGACGTCCATGTTGCCTATGTCGAGCATGGCGGCTATCAGCGCCCGGAGGACTGCGCCGTGCGCCACGACGAAGACCGCCTCGCCGGGCTTTCGCGCGCCTTTTATGAGCGCTGCGGCCCTTCTGGCGCGCGACGCCACGTCTTCGAAGGCCTCCCCTCCCGGCGGGGTCGCGGAAAAAGGAGTTGCACTCCACGCAGCGAGAATTTCAGGATACAGTCTCTTCACCTCCGGGAGGGTTATCCCCTCCCAGCTCCCGAAGGACACTTCGCGGATGTCGCCGCACAGTTCGATCGGGGCGCCTCCCGCATTGTGCTCCATTATGACTTCGGCAGTGCGGCGCGCCCGGGCGAGCGGGCTGGAGTAAACCCTCGTCGGGGCCGTCCGCGCCAGCCTGAGCGCCACCCTCCTCGCCTGCTCGAGTCCGGCGTCGTTTAATTCCACGTCGGAAACTCCCTGATACCTGAAATTTTTATTCCAGTCTGTCTCGCCGTGGCGTATCAAAAAAATCCTGCAAGGGGCGTTCGTGTCCTCGATCTCTATCTCATGCGACGCCGGCGCTTCGTCATTTTTGCGCATATTATCGCTCGTCTCCTAAAAATTTTTTTAATTTTAGCCGGAATTAATGGTATCATTATTACGAATTTGAGGCAACAACGGTCGGCGCGATGCGGATTTCAGTCCGGCCTGACGGTTGCCGATATTAAAAGCAGGATATTATGTGCCGAACTATTTAAGGGGGTTTTCGCGGTGTCAGACTCGTTATTTCAGGTGTCAGGGGTCAGCAGCGGGATCGCGTGGGACGAGATAATCAGCAAGATCGTCGAAAACGGAAAAAAACCGGCGACTCAGTGGCAGACGAAAATAGACACTCTCGAAGTGAAAAAGACGCTCTATCAGGAGCTGCAGAGCGAGTTCAACAAGCTGCGCAACACGCTGACGAAGCTCCGGCTCGAGTCCGCTTACAAGAGCAAGACCGCCGAGTTCGCGGTATACTCGCCTTCCGGGGGCGACGCTAAGAACATCGTGTCCGCCACGATCAACAACGATGCCGAACTCACCTGGTGGGACATAGGGGTGGAAAATCTCGCCACTTCGCAGCGCCACATATCGGGCCGCTTCGACAGCGTTTCGGAGGCTCTGGGCATATCCGGCAAATTCCGCATCCAGGTTGGCAA
>JAISQC010000235.1 GCA_031274465.1 Synergistaceae bacterium
TTTGGCGCCAGCCCCGAGATGGCAGATGACCGCGTCCGGCGCGGGAAACTCCACCTCGCTGTCGGGCTGTATATCTGCAGCAGTCACGGTCTTCGGCCCTTCCATATCCAGATGCAGTATCCTGAAATCCGACGAAAACGAGCGAACCGGGACGTGCTTTATATTCATGAGAAGCTCTATCATGTCCTCCTTGACGCCGGGCACGGTTGTAAACTCGTGCAGGACGCCGTCGACGCGGATCGCTGTGATCGCGGCGCCGGAGATGGAAGACAGAAGAACCCTGCGCAAAGAATTTCCTAGAGTAACCCCATAACCCCTCTCGAGCGGCTCTATGATTATCTTGCCGTACTCGGAAGTGCTTTCTTCAATTTTAATTTCATAGCGGGCGTGATCCAAAGTTCCCCCACCTTTCAAGATACGCTAAGACGCAAATCAGCAACAACGGAAAAAACGAAGCTACACGCGACGCCTTTTCGGAGGGCGACAGCCGTTATGCGGGATTGGAGTCGCGTCCTGGATGACGTTTACCTGGAGGCCAGCCGACTGAAGGGAACGGATCGCCGATTCGCGCCCGGGGCCTGGGCCCCTAACGATCACGTCTATCTCCACGACTCCGTGATCCTGCGCCGCCTTCGCCGCTTGCGCGGCGGACATCTGCGCGGCGTAAGGGGTCGATTTCCTCGTCCCCTTGAAACCGACATTCCCTCCCGAGGCCCATGACAAAGCGTTGCCCTGCTTGTCTGTAAGGGTCACTATGGTATTGTTGAATGTCGAGTAGATGTGAGCCACGCCGTAAGATACGTGCTTCTTCTCCTTCTTTTTACCCCTGCGCTGAACTCTTTTTGCCACCTGTTTACTCCTCCTCGTCCTTCAAAAAACCGAATTTACTTGGTAGCCTTCTTCTTTCCGGCGACTGTGCGCTTCGGGCCCTTGCGCGTGCGGGCGTTCGTCTTCGTGTGCTGCCCGCGGACGGGAAGCCCAAGGCGATGACGGAGGCCGCGATAGCACCCGATGTCCATCAGGCGTTTTATGTTCATGCTTATCTCCCTGCGCAGATCACCCTCGACCTTGTAGTTGTTCTCGAGCTCGGCGCGCAGCTTCTGAGCCTCTTCGTCGGAGAGGTTCTTGACCCTCGTGTCCGGACTGATTCCGGTGGAGGCCAGAATTTTTTTCGACGTCGGAAGCCCTATTCCGAAAATATAAGTCAACCCGATTTCTATTCTCTTTTCCCTTGGCAGGTCCACTCCCGCGATGCGTGCCATATAACCTTACCTCCTCGCCCCCTGGCGCTGTTTATGTCTTGGATTCCTGCTGCATATCACCCTGACCACCCCGTGCCTCTTGATGATCCGGCAGTATTCGCAAATGGTCTTGACCGACGGCCGTACTTTCATTATCACCGCAACCCCCTTATTTATACCTGTACACTATCCTGCCCCTTGTTAGGTCGTACGGGGTGAGCTGAATCAAAACCCTGTCCCCCGGCAGGATGCGGATAAAATGCATTCTCATCTTCCCAGAAACGTGGGCCAGCACCTTGTGCCCGTTCTCGAGTTCCACCCGGAACATCGCGTTCGGCAATGGTTCGACTACCTTGCCTTTCACCTCTATGACGTCGTCTTTCGGCATCCGGACAAACCAACCTCCTCGAAAATAAACCGTGAACTCTCAACCGCTAAGACGAGAGATGATTTGAGCGAGCCATCCATCGTCGAGACGTTTCCCCCCTGCAAGTCGCTGCGAGACTTCGACGGAAACCTTTCCCGTCATCCCAACATGCCGCAAATTCTTCCGTTTCGGCTTCCGAACAGATATCTTCCTGCCATCAGCGATCAGGACTCTATCGTTTTCGTCAAGCTCTCCCCCGATACCGATCACCACAAAAACGGAACCGGCATGACGCCCCCGCTTTACAACAACCAGACTGCCCAGGGGGAATATGAGCTCATCGCGGCTCATTCCCATGGAGTCAGTATTTCCACGCCTTCTTCCGTCAGGAGCAAAGTATGCTCGAAATGGGCCGCGTCCGACCCGTCGCAGGTTACGACGGTCCATCCGTTCCCGGTCGATCTGACCTGCTCGCGGCCGCTCATAACCATCGGCTCTATGCAGAACGTCATTCCGGGCTTCAGCGTCATCCCGGATCTGGGGCGCCCATAGTTCGGAACCTGCGGCGCCTCGTGCAGCTTCCTTCCGATTCCGTGCCCCGAATATTCGCGCACGATCCCACAGCCGTTGCCCAACACCCATTTTTCTATGGCGTGCCCGATGTCCCCGATGGTCCGGCCGACAACCGCCTGCTCGATGCCCACGCAAAGCGCCTTGTAGGTCACGGACATCAGGTCGGCCCGCTCCGGGGAGATGTCGCCCACAGGATACGTGCAGGCCGCGTCCCCGTGGTAACCGTCTATTATAGCCCCCACGTCGATGCTGACAATGTCGCCGTCGCGCAAAATCCGTTCCGCGCTTGGAACCCCGTGCACTACCTCCTCGTTTATCGAGACGCATATCGCGCTCGGGAAGGGAGTGCGGATGCCATGGACCCTGTAGCCTTTGAAGGACGCGCCCGCCGACATCTTTCGCAAAACCCGTTCGGCCTCGTCGTCCAAGGACAAAGTATCGACGCCCGGGCGGATCATCTGGCGCATCGCGTTGTGCACTTCCGCCACGACCCGTCCGGCTCGCCTCATCTTCTCGACCTCGTCGGGTTTTTTGAACGTAATCATCTCATGCCATGAGTCCTTCCAGGCATTTCAAAGCCGCGTCGCGCGGCCCGGACGCGTCGATCCGGCGAAGAATGCCGGTTTTTTCGTAGTAGTCCACGAGCGGCGCGGTTTCGGCGTGATAAACTTCCAGCCTGCGGCGGATGACGGACTCCTTGTCGTCGTCCCTCTGGATGACAGCGCCGCCGCATTCGTCGCAGACGCCGTCTGCCTTGGGCGGACGCGCGACCGTGTTGTATATCGCGCCGCACGACGAGCAGACCCTTCTGCTGCAAAGGCGGCCCACGACGGCCTCATCGGCTATCTCGAGCAGGATGACCGCGTCGAGGCGCAGGGACATCTCATCCAATAAAGACGAGAGAGCTTCGGCCTGCGCGACCGTCCTCGGAAACCCATCGAGCATGAAGCCCGACTTGGCGTCCGCCTCTCCCAAACGCCCCCTCATCATATCTATTATAAGGGAATCCGCCACGAGAGACCCGGCATCCATGAATTTTTTGGCCTCGAGGCCGAGTTTCGTCCCTGACCTGACGTTCTCGCGCAGGATATCGCCAGTTGAGATATGCGCAACGGCATATTTCTCGCTTATCGCGGCGGCCTGCGTGCCCTTTCCAGCCCCCGGGGGGCCTATCAGGATTATACGCATTCGAGCCCGCGCCTCTCTAAATGAGCCCGCCGCTCTTGCCGCGGCGTTTCAATATGCCGTCGTAGTGGCGCATCAGCATCTGCCCCTCGACCTGGTGTATCGTATCGAGAGCGACCCCCACGACTATGATGACTGCGGTCCCGCCGAACACAAACGTGTCGATCCTCAAAATCAAGGTCATGAAGTTCGGTATGAGCGCTATGGCAGCCAGCGCGAACGCGCCGCCCAGAGTTATCCGGCTCATGACCCGCTCTATGTATTCGGACGTTGGCTTGCCCGGCCTGATGCCCAATATGAAACCGCCGTATTTTTTCATATTGTTCGAGAGGTCAGCGGGGTTGAAGACGACCGCCGTGTAAAAATATGAAAAAAATATTATCAGCAGGACCTCGATAACAATGTAAACGGGGTGCGACTGCGAAAACACGGCTCGAAACCAGTCGGAGACGGGGCCGCTGAAAAAACTCGCTATCATCGACGGGAAAAGCAGCACCGACGACGCGAAGATTATCGGGATGACGCCAGCCGTGTTGACCCGCAACGGGATGAAGGTGCTCTGCCCGCCGTAGACCTTGTTCCCGACCATGCGCTTCGCGTACTGCACGGGAAGCCTTCGCGTCCCCTCCTGCAGGATCACGCAGCCAGCTATGACGACTACGATCACCGCCAGGGCGATCAACAGGACGAATATATTTATCTCCCCGTAGCGGAGCCTGCCCACCGTATCGACGATGGCCTCGGGAAGGCGGGCCACGATGCCGGCGTAGATGAGCATCGACGTGCCGTTGCCGATTCCGTGGTCGGACATGACCTCGCCGAGCCACATGACGACGAACGCCCCTGTCGTGACGGTCGCCACGACTATCACCCAGTTCAGCGCGCCGCCGGCGAATATGTTGTAATTCCGAAGCCACGTCGTCATGCCTATGGCTTGCACCAGCGCGAAAAATATCGTTCCAAAACGCGTGTACTGCGTTATCTTCTTGCGGCCCTCCTCGCCCTCCTTCTGCATCTTTTCGAGCGCCGGGAAGATGACCACCAGCAGTTGCATGACTATGCTCGAATTGATATAGGGCCCGACGCCGAGCGCGAAGATGCTAAACCGCCTGAGGGCGCCGCCGGCGAAGAGATCGAGAAACCCGAGGACTCCCGAACTCTGCGCAAACATGTTTGCCATAGCTTCCGGGTCTATTCCAGGCGTCGGGATATGAGCTCCGAGCCTGAAAATGAAAAGGGCGCCTACTACGAAAAGTATCCGCCTCTTGAGGTCAGGCAGGCGAAATGCGTCCCGGAACCCGTCGATCACCTAGACCACCTCTGACTTTCCGCCATTCGCCTCGATCTTTTCGCGGGCGGATGCGCTGAAAGCGTTGGCGATCACGGTAAAGCTCTTGGTCAGATCCCCGTGGCCGAGTATTTTGATCGGCAATTTGCCGGACGCAACGCCCTGCGCGCGAAGTTCGTCCGGGGTAATGGTCGCTCCCGCCTCAAACTTCTCATCGAGCTGCTTGACGTTTACGATCTGGTAATTTTTCGCGAACCTGAAATTGCTGAACCCCCTTTTGGGAATCCTCCGGGACAGAGGCATCTGGCCTCCCTCGAAATAAGGGGAGACGCCCCTGCCGGCCCTGGCCTTCTGGCCTTTGTGCCCTTTGCCCGCAGTCTTTCCGGTCCCGCTGCCGATGCCCATGCCGAGGCGTTTTGGCTTGCGCCTCGATCCGGGTGCTGGGGACAGTTCATGAAGCTTCATGTCAGCTCACCTTCCTAATCGCCCTGAGTCCACTCGACCAGATGCGACACGCTCCTGATCATGCCCAGTATCGCGGGCGTGTCGTCGTGTGTCACGGTTTCGCCGAGACGGTGCAGGCCGAGCGCCCTTATAGTCCGTTCCTGCCTGTCCGGGCGCCCGATAGCGCTCTTTTTCCACGTTACCTTTATCTTAGCCATGACGCTCCACCTCTCAAGCGGAAGCCAGCGAGTCTCGCCCGCGAAGCCTGCGGACCTCTTCGGCAGTCCGAAGCCCCCGAACCGCCTCGAACGTCGCGTAAGCTACGTTGATCGGGTTGGACGTCCGTCCGATGACCTTGGTCAGTACGTCTTTGACGCCGCCGAGTTCCATTATGGCGCGCACCACGGCCCCGGCGATGACTCCAGTCCCGGGGGCGGCAGGCCGTATCAGAACCTCGGCCGCGCCGAACTTTCCCTGTATCGGGTGCGGGATCGTGTTCCCGGATTTCTTCATGTCGATCATATTCTTCTTCGCATGGTCGATGCCCTTGCGGACCGCCTCGGAAATTTCGCGGGCCTTGCCCATTCCGACGCCAACCTGGTCGATGCCGTCGCCTACCACCACGAGGACCGAAAACCGGAAGCGCTTGCCGCCCTTGACCACCTTGCTGACGCGGTTGATCGAGACGACCCTCTCACTCAGCTCCATTCCTCTGGAACTGAAATTCTTGCTCTGCTGTTGATTCTGGGTTGCCAAATCTTTCCCTCCCTAGAATTTCAGGCCGGCTTCGCGCGCTGAATCGGCGAGAGCCTTCACGCGGCCCTGAAAGAGATGGCCGCCTCTGTCGAACACGACTGACGTGATGCCCTTCGCTATGGCCCTCTCGGCTATCAGCTTTCCGACGACTTTTGCGGCCTCTTGGTCCGCCCCGTTCTTCATCGAGTCGGACAGTGCCTTGTCGAGCGTTGACGCGGAAACCAGCGTGTGCCCGGCCTCGTCGTCCACTATCTGCGCGTAGATGTGCTTCAGGCTGCGGAACACGGACAGCCTCGGGCATTCTTGGGTGCCGGCAAGATTCTTGCGCAGGCGGCGATGACGGTGCACGCGCATCTCGTTGCGGCTGCGGCTTTTGATCATCTCAAATCACCTCGCAGTTTATTTGCCGCCGGCCTTGCCGGCCTTGCGGATAACGTATTCGCCAACATAGCGAATGCCTTTGCCCTTGTAAGGCTCGGGCGGCCTGTAGCCCCTTATGTTCGCGGCGACCTGGCCCACAAGCTGCCTGTCGATGCCACGCACGATGACCTTCGTCGGCCCGTCGATCGCCAGTTCTATCCCAGCCGGAGGCTCAACCTCGACCGGGTGCGAGAAACCCAGAGCCAGCACGAGGTTTTTGCCCTGCATTTGAGCCCTGTAGCCGACGCCTATGATTTCGAGGGCCCTCTCGAAGCCTTGGCTCACTCCGACCACCATGTTGTTGAGGATGGCCCTTGTCATTCCGTGGGCCGCCCGGTTGCGCTTCTCGTCGTTTGCGCGGGTGACAACGATGATTTCTCCATCCAGCTCCACCGAAATGTCCGGCAGCACACCGAATTTAAGCGAACCCTTGGCCCCTTTCACAGTTACCTCTTTGCCCTCTATCTTCACGTCCACTCCCTTGGGCAATGGAATGGGCTTGCGTCCGATGCGAGACATGAGCGTATTCCCCCTACCAGACGTAGCACATGACTTCGCCGCCGAGCCCGCGCTTGCGGGCCTCTGCGTCGGTCATGAGGCCGTTCGACGTGGAGATGAGCGCTATGCCGAGGCCGCCCATGACCTTCGGAACGTCCTCCCTATGGACGTAGATGCGGCGGCCTGGCTTGCTTATGCGCCTCAGCCCCTGAATCACCCTCTCGCGGCCTGCGCCGTAACTCATATATACGCGCAGCGTCGAAGTGGGCAGCTTGGGGTCTGTGACCGTTTTATAGTTGCGGATATAGCCTTCGTCCTTGAGGATACGCGCTATCTCGAGGCGAAGCTTGCTCATCGGCATATCCACCATCTCGTGGTACACGGTGTTCGCGTTGCGAATGCGAGTAAGCATATCCGCTACAGGGTCAGTGACATGCATCCTTAGTTCTCTCCCTTCCCGCCTACCAGCTCGACTTGACGACGCCGGGGATCTTTCCCTCGCGCGCCAAGCTTCTGAAGCAGCAGCGGCACATGTTGAACATCCGCATATACCCACGCGGGCGGCCGCACAGCGGGCAGCGGTTATAATGCCTTACCTTGAATTTCGGCTCTCTAGCGGCCTTGATTTCCAGACTCTTGCGCGCCATCGTCTCGCTCCCCCCTATTTGTTGAAAGGCATCCCCAGCTCGGTGAGCAGGGCGTATGCCTCTTCATCCGTCGATGCGGTCGTCACGAACGATATGTTCATGCCGCGCATGCGGATCACCTTGTCGTATTCGATCTCTGGGAAGAGGAGCTGCTCGCGCAGGCCCAGGTTGTAGTTGCCCCTCCCGTCGAAGCCTCGCCTCGCCACCCCCTGAAAGTCCTTTATGCGGGGCAGCGCAATGCTGATCAGCCTGTCGGCGAACTCCCACATCCTCGTGGAGCGAAGCGTGACGCAACAGGCTACGGGCATTCCCTCGCGGACCTTGAAGCCGGCGACGGATCTGCGCGCGCGCTTCATCATCGGTCGCTGCCCGGTTATCGTGGCAAGCTCGTTTATCGAGGCTTCCATGTATTTCATGTCAACCTTCGCCTCGCTCACTCCGATGTTGACGACTATCTTGACGAGGTTCGGAACCTGCATCGGGCTCGAATAAGAAAACTGCGTCTTCAAGCGCGGTGAAACCTCTTTTTTGTATTTCTCGAAAAGACGTGGAATCATTTTAGCCTCAGACCCCCCTATGCCTTGTCGATGACTTCGCCGCACTTCTTGCACAGGCGGACTTTTTTGCCGTTATCGAGAAACGCCCTGCCCACGCGTGTAGGCTTGCCGCAGGACGGGCAGACCAGCATCGCTTTGGAGGCGTTCACCGGGGATTCCATCTTCACGAGCCCTCCCTGTGGGTTTTTCTGCGTGGGGCGCATACTTTTGGTGACCATGTTGACGTTTTCAACGACAATCATGTCCTTGGAGACGTCGCGTCTCAGTATGTTCCCTTCCTTGCCCTTGTCCTTCCCGGAGATGATGTACACCCGGTCGCCTTTGCGCAGTCGCATTTTAGACATCGAGCCGCCTCCCCTACACGACCTCGGGCGCGAGGGAAACTATGCGCATGTAGCGCTTTTCCCTCAGCTCCCGGGCAACAGGGCCGAAGATGCGCGTGCCCTTCGGGTCGCCGTTGTTGTCTATCAGCACCGCGGCGTTGTCGTCGAAGCGGACGTACGAGCCGTCCCTGCGGCGGACTTCCTTTCTGGTGCGCACGATGACCGCCCTGATGACGTCTCCCTTGCTCACGTTGCTGTTTGGGATAGCCTCTTTGACGGATGCCACTATGACGTCCCCGACGGAGCCCACTTTTCGGAAAGACCCGCCCCTGACCTGAATGCAGAGTATCTTTTTCGCTCCGGAGTTATCCGCCACGTTTAGGACAGTTCGCAGCTGGATCATTCAGACTCGACCTCCTCGACGGGTGCCCCTAGGACCGGGGCGCGCTCGATTATCTGAGAGACCTTCCATCTCTTGCGCTTGCTGAGCGGACGGGTCTCCTCGATCTGTATGCGGTCTCCGGGGCGGCACTCGTTCGCCTCGTCGTGGGCCATGTACTTTTTGACGCGCAGAACGGGCTTGCCGTAAAGAGGGTGCTTCGACGTCCGCTCAACCCGGACGACGACAGTCTTGTCCATCTTGTCGCTCACAACTATGCCTATCCTGACCTTGCGATGAGGAGCACGCTCACGTTCCTCCACCCTGAATTACCCCCTTACTCCACGCCCGGCGGCGCTTTCCTTCTCCTGAATAATGGTAAGGACACGCGCTATAGTCCGGCGGACTTCCTTTATGCGGCTTGTGTTGCTCAATTGCCCTATTGCGTTTTGAAATCTCAGATTGAACAGCTCTTCCTTGAACTGCCGATGCCTGTCGCGCAGTTCGTCTGTCGTGAGTTCGCGAAGCGCCTTTGCATCCATGCTAACCACTCACTCCCTCTCTCGTGAGCATCCTGACCTTTATCGGGAGCTTGAACGACGCGGTGCGGAACGCAGCCTCGGCCACGTCGCGAGGGACGCCTTCGATCTCGAACATCACGCGGCCCCGCTTGACTGCGGCCGTCCAATACTCGACGTTGCCCTTCCCTTTTCCCATGCGGGTCTCGATAGGCTTTTTTGTCACGGGGCGGTCGGGGAAGATGCGAATCCAAATCTTGCCGCCTTTTTTCATCTTGCGCGAAATCGCCACGCGAACAGCCTCTATCTGGCGAGCCGTGATCCAGCCGTTTTCGAGCGCCTGGAGGCCGAACTCTCCGAAGTCTATCTTCGTCGCTCCCTTCGAAATCCCGCGAAGGGGCGTCAGATGCGGCTTGCGGTACCTGACTCTCTTAGGGGACAGCATGGGCGCTACCTCCTCTCCCTGGGCGCCGCGGTCGGCGCGGCTTCGATTGCCAGCGGGCGGCTCATGACCTCGCCCTTGTATATCCAAACCTTCACGCCGATGACTCCGTATATCGTCGAGGCCTCGGCAAACCCGTAATTGATGTCGGCGCGCAGCGTGGACAGCGGAAGCTGACCCTCGAGATACCATTCAGTGCGGGCTATCTCGGCGCCGCCGAGGCGCCCTGCGCACTGTATCTTTATCCCCTTCGCGCCGCTCTTCATCGCGCGGAATATGGCCTGCTTCATCGCGCGCCTGAAGCTTATCCTGCGCTCGAGCGCGGAGGCGACGCCCTCCGCAACGACCTGAGACTCGCTGTCGGGGTTTTTGATCTCCTGGATGTTTATCATGATGCGGCTTCCGGTCATTTCCTGAAGCTTCTCGCGTATAGTCTGAATCTCGGTGCCGCCCTTGCCTATCACAACTCCGGGCCTGGCGGTGAACACCGTGAAGCGCACTACGTTGCCTATCCGTTCGATCTCTATCCTGCTGATGCCCGCGTTCGACCACTGCTTCTTGAGCCAGTCGCGAAGGCGGAGGTCGGAGTGCAGGTTTTTTGCGTAATTGCGTCCATGAGCGTACCAGCGCGACTCCCAATCATAAATTACTCCGAGGCGATAACCTACCGGGTGAACCTTCTGACCCACAGTATAAGCCCTCCCTATTTCTCTGCCACTGCGACGGTGATGTGGCTAGTGTGATGCCTGAACGGGTGCGCGCGCCCGTGCGACACCGGGCGGAAACGCTTCATGTACGTCCCCTGGTCGGCAGTGGCCAACACGACGAAAAGTTTGTCGATGTCCAGGCCGAAATTGTGCTCGGCGTTGGCGAGGGCGCTCTTCAGCGTCTTCTCGACGTACCGCGCCCCTCTGTTGGGCGTGAACTTCAATATCGCGAGGGCTTCCGACGCCTTGCGCCCGCGAATCAAAGCCAGCACCTGCCGCGCCCTGTCGGTCGATATGCGCACCTGCCAGGCCACTGCTTTGGCATGCTTGGTTTCTTTGGCTTCCATCTGCACCCCTCCTACTTCTTGACCTTTGAGGAGCGTTCCTGACCAGCATGCCCGCCGAACCTGCGCGTCGGCGAGAACTCGCCTAGCTTGTGCCCGATCATGTTGTCGCTGACGTAGACGGGTATGTGGATCTTTCCGTTGTGAACCGCTATCGTGTGCCCGATCATTTCAGGCGTTATGCTGGAGCGGCGCGCCCAGGATTTTATGACCCTCTTCTTGCCGGATTCGTTCATGTCCTCAATGCGTTTTAAAAGTTTCGCGTCGACGTAAGGTCCTTTTTTCAGCGAACGAGCCATGCCTCAATCCTCCTAACGCTATTTGCCGCGCCTGCGGACTATGAATTTGTCCGAGGGCTTGCGCTTGCGTGTCCTGTAGCCTTTTGCCGGAGTCCCCCACGGGGATACCGGGTGTTTGTGCGATTTGCTGCGGCCCTCGCCGCCGCCCATGGGATGGTCTACGGGGTTCATGACCATGCCGCGGACGTGGGGGCGGCGCCCCTTCCAGCGGGTGCGGCCCGCCTTGCCGTAGACTATGTTCTCGTGTTCCTCGTTGCCGACCTGCCCGATGGTCGCGTTGCACTCCAGAAGGATCAGGCGAAGCTCGCCCGACGGCATGCGGACGAAGCCGTACTTGCCCTCTTTAGCCATGAGCTGCGCGGACACCCCGGCAGAGCGAACGACCACGCCGCCTCGCCCGGGCTCCAGCTCTATGTTGTGTATCACGGTCCCATCGGGTATGTCCTTCAATTTCAAGGCGTTGCCCGGCTTTATGTCGGCAGACGGCCCGGAGACGATCTGATCCCCGACGGACAGGCCGACCGGCGCGATTATGTAGCGCTTCTCCCCGTCCTTGTAGTTGACGAGCGCTATCCTCGCCGAGCGGTTCGGATCGTACTCTATCGAGGCTATCTTCCCGGGGACGCCCACTTTGTCGCGCTTGAAATCGATTATCCTGTAAATCTTCCTAGCCCCGCCGCCGCGATGCCGCATCGTCACCCTGCCGGTGTTGTTGCGCCCGGCGTGGTTTTTCAGCGACTCGGTGAGGCTGCGCTCCGGAGTGCTCTTCGTTATCTCCGCGTAATCCGGGCTTGTCATGAAGCGGCGGCCCGGCGAAGTAGGACGATATTTCTTAATGCCCATCTTATAATCCCCCCTAAATGCCGGCGCCGTCGAAGAACTCTATGCGCTGGCCGGGAAGAAGGGTGACTATGGCCTTTTTCCAAGCGCGAGTTCTTCCCAAAAATCGGCCCATCCTCTTGGGTTTCGGGTGAACGTTGATAGTGTGCACGCTCGAAACCTTCACCTTGAACACCTCTTCCACAGCCTTGCGGATCTCTATCTTGTTGGCGGCGCTGAGGACTTCGAACGTGTACTTGTTCTGCGCCATCACCCTGCTGGTCTTCTCCGTGATAATCGGGCGCACTATGATATCGTGAGCGGCGGCGATCATGCCCCGAACACCTCCTCGATCTTCCGGACAGCCTCCGGGGTGGCTATGAGCCTGGCATGGTTCAAAATGTCGTACACGTTGATGCTGTCCACGTGCAAAACCATCGCGCCCGGAATGTTGCTGGCGGACTTGATCACCGGCAGGCTGGTCTCATGCAGGACGAAAAGGGGTTTTGA
The DNA here is from genome assembly GCA_031274465.1 of Synergistaceae bacterium. Taxonomy (GTDB): domain Bacteria; phylum Synergistota; class Synergistia; order Synergistales; family Synergistaceae; genus JAIRKI01. The sequence goes on from JAISQC010000235.1 coordinate 12,318, forward strand.
AACGACCTCCACCGCGTTCAGGAAACTGATCATATCCTTGGTCTTTGGGGCGCTCAGCGCAAACCTGTCGATCACGATGAGGTTGTTTTCCTGAACCTTGAGGGTGAGCGCGCTGCGCAACGCGAGGCGGCGGACTTTTTTGTTCACCTTCTGGTGATAGTCGCGGGGGTGCGGCCCGTGGGCTACGCCGCCCCCGACCCAAATAGGAGACCTGTTGCTGCCCGCGCGCGCGCGCCCCGTGTGCTTCTGCCTCCACGGCTTGCGCCCGCCTCCGCGCACGTCTCCGCGATTTTTCGTGTTGTGGGTTCCGACTCTCTTATTGGCGAGGTGGGCCACCACGACCTGATGCATCGCAGGGACGTGGACCGGCGCCTCAAATACGTCCGGCGAGACCTCGAAGTCGCCAATCAGCTCGCCTTTGAAATTAAACTGTTTTACGATCGGCATTTTCCAATCCTCCACTAAGCCGTCTTATAGACGAGGACGAGGCCGTTGATCGCGCCGGGAACCGAACCCTGGATGAGGATGAGGTTGTTTTCCGTATCGACCGCGAAAACCGTGAGGCCTTTGGCCGTGACCTGTTCGCCGCCCATACGGCCCGCCATCTTCTTGCCCTTGAATATGTGCCCCGGGTAGCTGTTCGCCGCGCTGGAGCCGGGCTTCCTGTGAACTTTGGAAGCGCCGTGGCTCGCCGGGCCGCCTTTGAAGTGATGCCTTTTCATCCCGCCGGCATACCCCTTGCCCTTGCTCGTCCCGCGCACGTCCACCTTCTCGCCGCCGCTGAAGAGGGATACGGTTATCACCTGACCGATCGAATAGCCGGAGGCGTCGTCCACGCGAAACTCGCGCAGCACCTTTTGCGGCGTCAGGTTGCGATGCTCGAAGTAACCCTTGCTCGGCTTATTCACACGGTTCGGCTTTTCCTCGATGAAACCAAGCTGCACTGCTGAATAACTGTTTTTTTCCGGGGTGCGGACTTCGACTACAGGACACGGCCCCGCCTCGATGACGGTCACCGGAACTGCCCGGCCGTCCTCTGCAAAGACCTGCGTCATGCCCACCTTTTTCCCCAGAACACCAATGCTCATGCCGTTCACTCCTTTGTTGGACCAAGCCGAACGCTACAGCTTGATCTGTATGTCGACTCCAGAAGGAAGGTTGAGCTGCATCAGCGCTTCCATGGTCTTCTGTGTCGGATCGATGATGTCGATCAGGCGTTTGTGGGTCCTTATCTCGTACTGCTCGCGCGCGTCCTTGTCCTTGTGAGGGGACTTGAGAACGGTAAACTTCTTGTTTTCAGATGGCAGAGGAATGGGCCCGAACACCTTCGCCCCAGTCCTGCCAGCCGTGTCCGCTATCTGAACAGCGGACGCGTCCAGAACTCTGTGGTCGAAGGCTTTTAGCTTTATCCTAATATTTTTTGCCACATCAATCCCCTCCAGGGGTCAGAATTATTCCAATATTTCGGTGACGACGCCGGCGCCGACCGTGCGGCCGCCCTCGCGCACCGCGAACCTCAGGCCAGGCTCCATCGCTATGGGCGCTATCAGCTTCACCTCGAACGTGCTGTTGTCGCCCGGCATCACCATCTCGATACCGTCCGCCAGCTTTATCTCGCCCGTCACGTCCGTCGTCCGGAAGTAGAACTGGGGCTTGTAGCCGGAGAAAAACGGCGTGTGCCGGCCGCCCTCCTCCTTCTTCAGCACGTACACCTCCCCGTTGAAGTGCTTGTACGGCTTTATGCTCCCGGGCTTCGCCAGGACCTGCCCGCGCTCCACCTCGTCCTTGCCGGTCCCCCGCAGCAGTACCCCCACGTTGTCGCCCGCCTGCGCGTTGTCCAGTATCTTCCTGAACATCTCCAGGCTCGTCGCCACCGTCTTCTGCGTTTCCCTTATCCCGACTATCTCGACCTCGTCCGCCGGCTTGATTATCCCGCGCTC
>JAISQC010000236.1 GCA_031274465.1 Synergistaceae bacterium
TATCAGGAAGCCGAGCGAATTCACCTCGCGCGCCCTCACCAAACCGGCTATCTTTGGCAAGACCTCCGGCAAGAACTTCTGTCCCCCAAAACCCGGGTTGACGGCCATCACAAGCACCAAGCCAGCCATGTGAAGCACCGGCTCGATCATCGACAGCGGCGTGCCGGGGTTGATGGATATCCCCGGCAGAACGCCCTCCGCGCGTATGGCCTGCAGCGCCCTGTGCGCGTGCTTTGCGGATTCCGCGTGCACAGTCAGGACGTCGGGGCGGGCCGCGATGAACATGTCCAGAAAAGCTTCGGCCGGCTCGACCATCAGATGGACGTCTATGAAGGCGCCCTCGAACCCCCGCCTGAGGGCTCCGACCATCGACGGCCCGTAAGACAGGTTGGGGACGAAGTGCCCGTCCATAACGTCCACATGTATCCAGTCGGCCTCTTGCCCCAGCGCGCGAACCGAATCACCCACCGAAAGGGGGTCGGCGCTCAGGATGGAGGGGGCTATGAGGACGTTCCTGCCCCTTTTGAGGCCAAACGCTCCAGCCGTCAATTATACTTCTCCTGCCACACCTGCTGATCTCCGAGCTGGACGGTCACCGTCGCGCTGCCCGTATAAGGGGCGTCCATGGTTATGTACTCCCCGCCTTTTACCTGCTGCTCTCTGAGTGATTTCGTGCCCGACTGGTCGTTCAGCAGTATCCGAAGCGCCATCGAGCGCGCCAGCGGCGGCACCTGATAGCGCACTTTCGCGATCTTCCCTGTGGCCGGGGCGACGATGGCGGGAACGCTTTGCTGCGCTGGCTGTTGATTGCCGGCCTGAGGCGCGCCGGACGGAGGCCTCGTCCCCACGGCAGGCGCAGGCTGGTTGGGGTTCCAGGTCGAAGCCTCCGGCGCGAGGGGCCTGGCGGGTCCCGCCGCGCTGGCTCCAGACGATCCAGCCGGCGCCGTCGCTATGGACGCCGCCGGAGCGCCGGGAGGCGCGGACGCGCTTTGGCCTGCCGCATTCTGCCCGTCGTCTGGGGTTGGAGCGCTTGCGATGTGAATCGTAACGCCCCTTCCCGCCGGCACGCGCGCGCCTGCCCTCGGCTCAGTCCTGAAGACTGTGCCGGGCGGCGATTGATTGGACTCCACCGTTATGACCTTCGCAACTTCGAGGTCGCTCTGCTCGATTATCTGGCGCGCCTGCCTCTCCGGCTGCCCTCTGAGATCCGGGACCTGAACCGTTTCGGCCCTCTCGGCCCCGCCCTCGCTCACGAGAAGGTCCACCATCCTGCTGTTCAAGACCATGGCAGGGGCGGACGGGTTTTGCGCGATTACGGTCCCGGGCTGCTTCAGCTGGTCGGGCACCCTCACTACGGCGCCGATCTTGAAGCCAGCGTCGTTGAGCTCGCGCGCCGCAACCGCGAACTCCTTGCCCCTCACGTCGGGAATGCGGAGCTGCGCGCCGCCCCTGCTCACCCTGAGCGTGACTATCTTACCCCGATCCGTCTTCTCCCCGGGCGAGATGCTCTGGGATATCACTATGCCCTCGGGTTGGCTGGAATCCACCTGGTCTATCCGCGCCGACAGACCGGCGCCCTGAAGCTGGTTAGCCGCCTCGACGGCGGAAAGCCCTATTAGCGTCGGGACGAGCGCGGAGTCGTTGCTTCCGAACACGATCTTGAGCGCCATGTAGCCCGAGGACGCCAGCACGATCAGAGCTATTGCAATCCCCCATCTGAAAAGCCTGTTCAATCCCTATTCCCCCCATTTGCAACCGTGCTCATCTTTTCTTCTTCAATATAACCGTATAAAAACCGTCCATCCACGGGGTTTCCGGGAACAGCAGCGTGCCATACGGCTTTCCCCTGCGGCTGGATGGCACGCGGCATTTCGCCGGAAGCTCCACCATGTCAGTCCTAGACGCCAGCACGGAACCCGCGACCGCCTCGTTTTCGTCGCGGAAAATACTGCACGTACAGTATATTATAATACCACCGGGAGATAAGATATCACATGCCCTTGCGAGCAATAATTTTTGAAGTTCCGCCATCTGGGCGACGTTTGCCGGGTTTGTCCTCCACTTGCCGTCGGGATGCCGCCCCCACGTGCCGCTGCCGGAACACGGGGCGTCCAGCAGGATGGCGGAGGGAGGGGTTTGAGGTTCGAGCGATAACGCGTCGCCGCAGAAGGCATTGACCCTGTCGGACACGCCAAGCCTCTTGAACTCCCTTTCCGCCGACCTCAGCCTCGGCAGGGACAGATCCCACCCCTCCACGACTGCTTCTTTGCAAAACGTGAGGATATGGCCGGATTTTATCCCGCGCCCCATGCACATGTCGAGCAGGCGCCCTCCATGCCAGTGCGACAGGAGGCTCTCAACCGCCAGTATTGACGACTCGGTCTGCGGCGTCACTTGCCCGGTGCCGTAGCCTGGGATATCGGGCGGGTAGGGGTTCGCCTCGACGCGTATCGCCGCTGGGGAGATGTCGGACTGAGAAGCACTGAACCCACAGCCAGCCGCCCATTCGCCGATGTCGAGCCCGGGAGATGCCCGCAGCGCCATCCAGGTCTGCATGGTAGAGAGCTGGACGAGCCTTTTTGCCTCCCCCACCCCCCACTCGCGGCCCCACGCGGCGGCGACCCAGCCTGGAACGCCAAACCCCAGCGCTTGGTCTCTCAACGCCGTGGAAACGCGCAGTTTTTGAATATATGCCGGCGCGTTTTCCATTACCGAATGCAGCACGGCATTGATGAGGGCGGGTTCCCCGGAAGAATCCCCCTCGCCGCTTTTGGCGCGCTGGACGAGGGCGTTTACCAGCACCCCGGGCTTGAAATGGCGCAGCTCCAGAACTCCGGCGATGCCGACCACGAGGGAGGAATGCGTTTCGCGGCTGAGGGCGCCGGCCGGCCTCTTGCAGAATTTCGCCAGCAGGTGCTTCCACAGCGCCATGCGGCGGAAGGCGATGTAAACTAAAGTTGAGGCGAGCTTCCTCTCGGCGGGCTCGACGTCCTTCAAGGCGTGCCTGAGGGACTCGGAGGCAAACATCCCCCTCTCGACATCGGCCAAAACCCGCAGGGCCCCTTCTATTCCCCTCATCTGGCTATGCCGTCGAAATCGGGGCGGCGGCTGACGCGCCGCGATAAACCCGTCGGGGTTTCGAGCGATCGCGGGGGGTTTTCAGTTTCTTCTCCCACGCGACCTCACCAGAAAATACAGCAACTGAGCAGCGGCCATCACAGTCGCCGCCACATAGGTCAGCGCCGCCGCGCTCAAGACGCTTTTAGCGCCCGAAAGCTCTGCCGGCGTCAGTGCGCCGGTCCCAGACAGCACCCGCAGGGCGCGGTTCGACGCGTCGAACTCCACCGGGAGGGTCACCACCTGAAAAACCACAGCGCAGGTAAACAGCAATATCCCAAGGTTGACAAGGGCTGAGAGGCGCAGTATCAGGCCGAGGAAAAAGAACATGTACGCGGAATTAGACCCAATCGTCGCGATGGGAACCAGCGCGTTCCTCAAGCGCAGCGGGGCGTATCCGTCCCTGTCCTGCACCGCGTGCCCCACCTCGTGGGCCGCGACTCCGATGGCGGCGATGCTGGAGCTGCCCCCGACCGAGTCCGACAGCCTGAGGGTCTTGCTCCTCGGATCGTAGTGGTCGGTCAGGTTCCCCCCGACGCGCTCTACCCTCACGCTCTGAAGGCCGAAACCGTCCAGGAGCATCCTCGACACCGAATCGGCGCCCAACCCGCGCGACGAGCGCACCGCGCTGTAGCGGGCGAAAGTGGTCTTCACCTTCATCTGCGCGTACAGCGCTAACAGCATGGCAGGTATCACCAGAGCTATATACAGCGGGTCGAACATCATAGGATACATCGGCATCCCTCCTCTTTGCAGAGATTATATCCGCAAACGAGGGTAAAGACAATATTGGTCAACTGATAATGGGCAATTTTTCATGCGAGAAAGAACTCGGCTATGCCCGCCACCACCCTTTCCTGTTCCTCTGTGGTGAGTTCGGGGAACATCGGAAGGGCCAGCACCTCCTCTGTCAGCTTTTCGGCAACCGGAAGCGCGCCTTTTTCGTAGCCCAGGTACGAGAAGCACGGCTGGAGGTGCAGGGCGAGCGGGTAGTAGACGCGCGAGGCAATGCCGCGCTCCGCCAGGAATTTCTGCAGCTCGTCCCTCCGGGGAACGCGAACGACGTACTGGTGGTACGTGTGCCTGTTGCCAGCCGTTTCCTCCGGGAGTGACACGTGCCCGAGCAACCCGCGTTCCGCGAACAGCAGCCCGTAGCGGCGGGCCGCTTCGCGGCGCTCCTCCGTCCACGTTTCGACATGCCGCAGCCTGACGCGCAGGATAGCGGCCTGAATGGCGTCCATCCTGCTGTTGATGCCGACCTCCCCGTGGAAGTAGCTCGACGGGGAACCGTGCACTCTCAGGCTCGCGACTCGGTCAGCCAGCGTGTCCGACTGGCTGGCCACCATTCCGGCGTCGCCGAACGCCCCGAGGTTCTTGGTCGGGAAAAACGAGAAACAGCCGAGCTCCCCCCACGTCCCGGCGCGGACGATGCCCGAGCCGCGGCGTCTGTGGGCCGCGAACGCCTGAGCGCAGTCCTCGACCATCGCGATGTTTCGTTCGGCCAGAAAATCCGCCGCCTCTTCGAGCTTGCACATCTGCCCGAACAGGTGCACCGGGATGACCGCCCTCGTGCGCGGAGTGACCGCATCGCGAACGCTGTCCATCGAAATATTGTACGACTTCGGCTCGACGTCGGCGAACACGGGCTTGGCACCGAGCCGGGTTATGCAGCTCGCGGTGGCGAAAAAACTGAACGGGGTCGTGATGACCTCGTCGCCGGCCTTCAGGTCGAGGGCCATCAATGCCAAAATCAGAGCGTCCGTGCCGGACGCGCACGAGACAGCCCTCTCGGTTTCGAGGTACCCGGCGGCCTCCCGCTCGAACCCTTGAACCTCCGGCCCCATGATGAACTGAGTCGATGACAGCACCTTGTCTACGGCTTCTTCTATCTCTTCTTCGACTCTGGCGTAGTTGCGTTTCAGGTCGAACGACGGTATCGGTTCGGACATGGCGGCATCTCCTCAAAATATCGTTTTTGCGTGACGGGGCAGCTTGAAATATCGCTGCCGTATTATTTATGATTGTCACGTTACAGGATAGAATATTGCCACGAAAAAATTTTTTCATCG
>JAISQC010000257.1 GCA_031274465.1 Synergistaceae bacterium
TTTCTCAAATACCCCAAGGATTCAGCGGGCAGCATAATGACCATCGAATACGTTTCGCTCAGGGAAACCAGCACCGTCCGCGAGGCGTTCGACCACATCCGGACGGCCGGCATCGACAAGGAGACCATTTACACGTGCTACGTGACCGACCGAGAGGGCCACCTGCTCGGCGCCGTCTCTGCCCGCGCCCTCATGCTGGCGTCCCCTGATGACCCGATAGGCGCGATCATGAACAGCAACATCATCTCGGCCAGCACGTCCGAGGACAGGGAAAACCTGACGAACGACTTCCGCAAGTACGGCCTTCTCGCGATGCCGGTGGTGGACAATGAAAACCGGCTCGTCGGCATCGTCACGGTTGACGACGCGATAGCCGTGCAGGAGGAAGAGGCCACGGAGGACTTCGAGCTGATGGCGGCCATGTCGCCTTCCGACGAGCCATATCTGAAAATGGGCGCCTTCGAGCTGGCGAAAAAACGCGTCCTCTGGCTGCTGCTGCTCATGCTGTCGGCTACGGTGACAGGCTCGATCATCGCCAGCTTCGAGGACGCGCTTGCGATGATACCGGCGTTGGTCGCGTTCATCCCCATGCTGATGGACACGGGCGGAAACTCCGGGTCGCAGAGCTCGACGCTGATCATACGGGGCATGGCCATCGAGGAAATCTCCCTGCCCGACGTCTGGGTCGTGCTGTGGAAGGAGCTGCAGGTGGCGCTGATCTGCGGCGCGGTTCTGGCGGCGGCCAATTTCATGCGAGTCACGCTGATAAACCGCGACGCGGTGCTGGCGATGACGGTCTCTTTGGCCATTTACGCCACTGTCATCATGGCAAAGACCGTGGGGTGCCTGCTGCCGATGGTCGCGAAGAAGCTGACTCTGGACCCTGCCGTAATGGCCTCTCCCGTGATAACGACCATCGTAGACGCCGGGGCGCTCTTTATATATTTCCGCATCGCGAAGGCGGTGCTGCGCATATAATCCCCGACGCCCGAAATAGGATTTCCATGGCGCATGGCGAACCGAGGACAAAATTATGCGCGTAAATCTCTTTACAAATGGACATCTTATGACATAATACTCTTAAAAATATCAGTTAATATCAATAAAAATGGTGGACAAAAAATTATGTCTGATGCTAAAAAATATTTGACTTCTCACCCATGGATTAAATTTCAGCTCGACCTCAGCCAAGACATTCCGTTCCGCCTTTGGATACTCCTTGGGGCGGCAGAGTCAAAGTGCCGCCACTTAGCCGGCATCCCTTTGCGTCCAGAAAAACAAAATGAACTCAACAAAGTCTCCCTTAGAAAGGGAGCTCAGGCAACGACGGCAATAGAGGGGAATTCCCTATCGGAAGAAGAGATAGGGAAAATAATGGATAACAAGGACGAGCGATTGCCTCTGTCGAAAGAATATCAGAGGATTGAGGTGTTGAATGTCATCGGAGCGTACAATGCCATCATAGACAGCGTTAATAGATTGGGAACATGTGGGGCCGGGTACGAAGAGCTTCTAAGCGACAACAGGGCGATCCTGAGCGGCCTGGAATTAGGAAGCGGCCTCGTTCCCGGCGAAATCAGAACGCATTCCGTGGGCGTGGGCAATTACAGGGGTGCGCCTGCCGAGGATTGCGAATATCTGCTAAAAACGCTTTTCCGCTGGATTGGCTCGGATTGGGAGTTGGGCAGCGATCATAAAACCATAGAAGGGATATTAAAAGCGATCGTCGCTCATTTATATATAACATGGATTCACCCGTTTGGCGATGGGAACGGGCGGAGCGCGCGCATGCTCGAGTTTAGGCTGCTTATGGCGTCAGGTGTTCCGATGACGGCGGCACATCTTTTAACGACTCATTACAACGTGACAAGGGCCGAATATTACAGGGCATTGGCCTCTACGTCGCAAAATAGCGGCGGCAATCCCGTGGCGTTCATCCTTTACGCATTGCAAGGATTTGTCGACGCTCTGGACGAGCAAATAAAAACTATTTTGGCGGAACAGCTTAGGGTTACGTGGGAAAATTATGTGCATTATGAAGAATTTAACGGAACTTTATCCGACGCTCAAGCAAGGCAGAGAGACCTGCTCTTGGAGCTTTCCAAATTCACGTCCCCCGTCACTTTGAACGAGCTGAAAAGGAGGTTGAGCAGTGAGCTTTTGGCAAAATATGACAAAAAAACAATCCGCGCTTTTAATCGAGACATTAACGATTTGGAACGCCGCAACTTAATTGTTAAAACCGCAAAGGGCATTTCTGCGGCAACAGGAAGAATGAGGGCGTTTCTTCCCGTTTGCAAGCAAAGCGAATTTTAGATAAGGCCACTCGCTCGGCAACGCGGCCATTTTCAGCCAGATAAACGAAGGCGGGCATAACCCCGGCATTGGAGGAAATACCATGACCTGTTTGATCGGAACCGATATCGGAACGTCGAGCGCAAAGAGCGTCATCTTCGACCAAAACGGCGCGATCGTTTCGCAATCTGCCCGCGAATACGAGTACGACGTCCCGGCGGCGGGATACGCCGAGCAGGACCCCGACGTCTGGTGGGAGGCCGCCGCCTGGTCCATCCGCGAGGCCATGGCCAAATCGGGCGCCAAGAAAGAGGACATCGCGTGCCTCGGGCTTTCCGGCCAGATGCACGGGATGGTGCCGCTCGACGCTGGCGGCAAGCCGGTCAGAAAGACCATCATCCATTGCGACGTCCGGGCCTCCGAGACGGTCAGATACGTCTGCGGCCTGTTCGGGCGGGAAAATTTCTACTCCGTCACTTACAACCCGGCTTTTTCGGGCTTCCAGCTCATATCGCTGGTCTGGCTTCGCGAGAACGAGCCGGCTAACTTCGAAAAAATAGCGTCGGTGGTCTGCCCCAAGGATTACGTGAGGCTGCGAATGACCGGCGAAACCGGCGTGGAGGCGACCGACGCCTCCGGCACACTGGCGTATGACATGAAGGCGCAGGGCTGGTCTAAGGAGCTGCTCGGCGCGCTGTCGATTCCGATGTCCATCTTCCCGCCCGTCATCGGCTTGCCGCACGAAACAGCGGGGCGTTTTGGCGCGGCGGCGGCGGAAAAGTGCGGCCTTGCGCCCGGGACTCCCGTAGCGTACGGCGGAGCCGACCAAGCCATGTTTTCCATCGGCAACGGATTGTTTAAGAAAAACACGCTTCTTGCGACGATAGGGAGCAGCGGGCAAGCACTGATGCTGATCGACCGCCTCGTGAAAAACCCGGCGATGAACACCCACGTCTTCAGGCATATCGAGCGCGACACCTGGTACGGCATGTCGGCGTGCCTGCACGCCGGGCTGGCCCTCAACTGGTTCAGAAGGACCATGTCGCCCGGGGAGAGCTACGACGATTTTTCCACGATGGCGGCAGTGATCAAACCGTGCAGCGAGGGACTGGCGTTTTTCCCGGCGATGGCCGGAGAGCGCACCCCGCACACGGACATGAAGACGAGGGCGGCTTTCGTCGGCCTGACGAACGCCCACACAAAAGCCCATTTCGCGCGCGCCATAATGGAGGGCGTCACGATGGAGATGAAGGCGGGGATCGACGTACTGGAGGGCCTGTTCGGGCACCCGGTCAAGCTGATCTGCGCCGGAGGCGGCGTCAGAAGCGCCGTGTGGCGCCAGATACAGGCGGATATCTACGGGAGGGATATTTTCGTATCCAGAACCCCCGAACAAGGCTGCCTCGGCGCGGCGATAGCCGCAGGCGTCGCGGCCGGGATGTTCCGCGATATCGAAGAAGGCTTCCGCGCCATGCAAAGGAAGGAAGAGATGACGGTTTCGCCCATTCCCGAAAACGTCGAGAAGTACGCGGAGTTTTACTCCGAGGTCTTCAGCGGCATTTACCCGAACAACAAAGAGCTGTTCCACAATTCATGGAAATATTAACTTTATGCCACAGCGGAGTAAGAGAGGCTAAAAAATTTTCCAACTCTCTGCTTCGCGCTACCTTGGCAGCGCCAGATGAACCTTTATGGCATCCTCGACGGCCTGCATGTCGGCCTTTGAAAGAGTATCTAGCTGACTTTTCAGCCTCGATTTATCAACGGCCATAATCTGATCGGCCATCGCCTTACTGCTCTTGCCTCCAACCGTTATCAACGCTTC
>JAISQC010000024.1 GCA_031274465.1 Synergistaceae bacterium
CGAAGTGGCGTCCCTTGGGTTGACCGCCAGGCGCAGCATCGCCATGACGTCCTTTATCTCCTTGCGCTCGAAGTACGCGACCCCCCGGATGATCCTGTGCGGTATCCCGCGTTCGAGCAACGCTTGCTCGTAGCCGCGCGAAAGAGCGTTCATGCGGTACAGTATGCACATATCCCCATAGCTCCGCCCTTCTGCGTAGAGGCGCTCGATCTCGCCTGCCAGAAATTCCGCTTCCTCCACGTCGTTTCGGGCGCACAGCACCCTCACCGGCTCACCCTCTCCCTCGGACGTCCAGAGGTTTTTTTCCCTTCGCCCGAAGTTGTGCTTTATGACGGAGTTCGCGGCAGCCAGGATGTTTCCGGTCGACCGATAGTTACGATCGAGCGGCACGACCCGCGCGCCGGGAAAATCCGCCTCGAAATTCATTATCAGCGAGATGTCGGCGCCGCGCCACCCATATATGGACTGGTCGGGGTCGCCCACCGCCATCAGCCGGCCCCTGTCCCCGACCAGAAGCTTCAGCAGCATGTACTGCGGGGCGTTGACGTCCTGATACTCGTCCACCAGAACCCAGTCGGTCCGCATCCGCTCGGCTTCGAGGGTTTCCGCGTCCGAGGAGAGCAGGTGCAGCGGGAGGATCATCAGATCGTCGAAATCAAGCGCGCCCTGAGCTCGCAGGGCGGCGCGATATCTTTCGTATATGGGACGCATCTTTTCGCTGATCTCGGCCTCGAACGTCAGTGGGTCGCAGTTCGTATAGGCGCTGGAGATATTCTCCATCATCGAGCCATATTCTTTCGTGGCGGCGCCCAGCTCGCGCGCGATCTTTTTTACGAGGCCGTTGCTGTCGCCCCTGTCGAAGACGACGAAGCCAGAAGGGTATCCGAGCGAGGCAAGCGCGTCCCTGTGCCTCATCAGAAAACGCAGCCCCCACGAGTGGAAAGTCGATACCTGCATTCCGCGCAGGTCATCGCCGACCATCGACTGCACCCGTTCGAGCATCTCGCGAGACGCTTTGTTGGTGAAGGTCATGGCCAGTATCCTCCACGGAAGGACTTTCTTCTCCCGTATCAGGTACGCTATCTTAGCGGCAAGCACCCTCGTCTTGCCGCTTCCGGCGCCGGCCAGCACAAGCTCGTGATCGTCGCACCACTCTACGGCCTCGGTCTGCTGCTGGTTAAGGGGAAACTGTCTGATTTGCGGCATATCATGCGCCCATACCCGGACTCAAGCCCTCCGGTTACGGCTGCGGCTCCAGAAGCCCGTAGCCTCCGTCGTTGCGCCTGTAGACCACGTTGAGGTTGCCGTTGTCCCCGTTGCGGAAGAGGAAGAAGCTGTGGCCCAATAGGTCCATCTGGCGCACGGCCTCCGCCGGGAGCATGGTGGACACCGGGAAGCGCTTCACCTTCACTATGTCGGTCGGGCTCACGTCATCGCTGTCCCTGCCGTCGCCGAAAATGTCCGGCGGAAGGTCGAAGGATATCTCCCTGGTCTTTATGTGAGTGCGGTCGTTGAGATAGTCCTTATGGCGCTTCACCTGACGTTCGATGTTTTTGAGCGCCTTGTCGAACGCCTTGCGCATGTCGGGCGAATGATCCTCGCCCCTCATGACGAGTCCGTTGGCAGAGGCCGTTATCTCGACGATGTTCATGCCGCGTTTGAAACTCAGCACAACCTGAACGTCAGAAATTTTGTTGAAAAATTTCTCGATCTTGAGCAGCTTCTTCTCCATGAAATCCTTCTGTTCATCCGTTGCCTCGACGTTGCGAGTGAAGAAACGAACATCCATGGCAATCCCTCCCGTTTTTTTTGCGCGCTGGCCGCGTTGCGTACATCCTACGCTTACGATTTTAACATTTAGAGTTTGTAACCGCAACGAGCCATTGGTCGTTGTCGGGGCGCGGAAACTCATTTATAATGACTTCAGTGATTTTGTCCATACGCATAAATGGGGGATGTTGAAATTGGAGCTGAAACTTTCAAAAAGAGCGCGCAGCATCGAGCCGTCAGCCACGCTCGCCGTGGCGGCGCTGGCGCGGGAGCTGAAAGCATCAGGCCGCCCGGTTCTGTCGTTTTCCGCCGGCGAGCCGGACTTCGCCTCGCCAAAGTGCGCGACCGACGCGGCCATTGCCGCGATGGAACGGGAAGAGACCCACTACACCGCCACGTCCGGCATCCCGGAGCTTAAAAGGGCGATAGCGGCCTACTATAAAAACCGCTTCGGCCTGGATTACGCTCCGGCCGAGATTTTGGCATCGGGCGGGGCAAAGCAGGTTCTGTACGAGCTGATGCAGGTCCTGGTGGATCCGGGCGACGAAGTGCTGCTGCCCTCCCCCGCGTGGGTGAGCTACGTGGAACAGATACAGATCGCGCAGGGAAAAGCCGTTACGGTCGATACTGCCTCCACCGATTTCATCCCGTGCAGGGAGGGCTTGGAACGGGCGCTGTCGCCAAAGACAGTCGGGATCATAATCAACAGCCCGAACAACCCAACCGGCGCGGTGTACGGCCAAAACACGCTCGAAATGCTGGCGGATGTGGCGCGCAAGAACGACCTGTGGATAATATACGACGAGATTTACGAGCGCCTGGTCTACGACCGTTCGAGGCATTCGAACATACTTCAGACAGCTCCGGACATCAGAGACAGGGTGATCGCGATCAACGGGGTCAGCAAGGCGTACAGCATGACTGGGTGGAGGATAGGCTACGCGCTCGGCCCGAAAGAAGTCATCGCGAAGGTCGATGACATACAAAGCCATCTGGCCAGCAACCCCTCGTCCATAGCGCAATGGGCGTCGGTCGGCGCGATAGAGGGCGGGGAGCCGTATGTCGAGAAAAACAGATCCGAGTTCGAGCGCCGCAGGGATATCCTGTTCGACATGCTCTCCGGCACGGGCTTGCTGGCAAAACGCCCGAGCGGCGCGTTTTACGCGTTCCTCGACCTGCGCGGGACGCGGGTTCCGGACGATATGGAGTTCTGCCGGCGCATCCTCGAGGAAAAATACGTCGCGCTCGTGCCGGGCGCCGCGTTTTTCGCGCCCGGATTCGCCCGAATGTCCTACGCCTGTTCCGAGAACGACATAAAAGAAGGGGCGTCCAGAATAAAAGACTTCATAAAATCACTTTAAATTCCTGGGGAGGAATGACGAATGGGCAGCTACGACGGGCCAGTGAAGCAGACGAACGAGGCCCTTGGCGCGAACATCGCCAAAGCACTTTTGGCGAACGGCTACAAGTCGGCGGTATACGCGGCAACGGCGGAAGAGGCGCGCGCGCTCGCCGCAGCCCTTATCCCGGACGGTTGCACGGTCGGCGTGCCGGGCACCGTGACGGTGAGGGAGGTAGGGTTGATAGAGAAGCTCGCGGAGAAAAAATGCAAGGTCTTCCACCACTGGGATCCTGCGCTGACATCGGAGACAAAGCCAGGCAGGCTAAAGGACGAGAACTCCGCAGATTGGTTCGTCACCAGCAGCAACGCGATCACCGTGGACGGCTGCATGGTGAACATAGACGGCACCGGCAACCGGGTGGCGGGAATGGCCTGGGGAACAGGAAAGATTTTATTCATAATCGGCCTCAACAAGGTGGAAAGAGACCTCGAGCGGGCGATAGCGAGGGCCCGCAACGTCGCGACGCCGCCGAACACGGTGAGGGTTGGCATGACAACGCCATGCGTCAAGCTGGGCTACTGCGTGGACTGCAAATCTCCCGAAAGGTCATGCCGCGCCATACTGATACTGGAGCGCGTCCCCTTCGGCAGGGAAGCCCACGTGGTGCTGGTAGGTCAGAAGCTGGGGTACTGACCGCCAGAAACGGCGCAATGGGGCAGGAAAACGCTGAAGCGGCAACGCCTGCCGCTTCAAGTGCTAGGTGTTTAGGCAAAACGCTACTCACTTTCTTTTGGTTGGCTGGCGCTGTCATAACATGCCGGCACGCGGCAACTACGAGCCGAACAGCTCGGCCCGAATCACAACGCGACTACATCAACGCAAGGATGT
>JAISQC010000029.1 GCA_031274465.1 Synergistaceae bacterium
GCGCGGGTCGCCCTGCGGGCGGCGTCCTCATCTGGCATGAAAAACGACACGAACGTGGCGCAGTCCCCGTCTGGATCGGGGAGGGCGCGGAACGACAGGCCCGGAACGCGGGACAGGGCTTCTTTGAAAACGCGCTTGCTGGCTCTTTGCATGGAGACGAAGCGATCCAGTTTCGCTATCTGGGCAAGCCCTATCGCCGCGTGCAGCTCGGTGATGCGATAGTTGTAGCCGGGGAACGGGTGATCTTCGGCGCCCCTGTCGCTCTTGGTGTGGTCATGCCCGTGGTCGTGATACATGTCGGCGCGTTCGTACACATCGCGGCTGTTCGTCACCAAAGCGCCGCCCTCGCCGCAGGTCACCATCTTGTTGAAGTCGAACGAGTAGCACCCCGCGTCTCCGATCGTGCCGAGGGCCTTCCCCCTGTACGACGCGCCGAACGCCTGGCAGGCGTCCTCCAGCAGGAAGAGATGTTTTTCGTCGCATATTTCCCTAAGCTCGCCGATCTTCGCCGACGCGCCGCACATGTGCACAGGCATGACGACTTTGGTCCTAGGCGTGATGGCCTCTTTGACCGATTCGGGCGACAGGCAGAGCGTGTCGTCTATCTCGGCCACTATGGGCGTAGCTCCGGCGGCCATTATCGATTCGAACGTGGCGACGAAGGTGAACGGGGGCATTATCACCTCATCCCCTGCGCCGACCCCGAGCGCCGCCAAGGCCACGGTGAGCGCGGCTGTCCCGTCCGTCACCAGCAGCGCGTGCTTCGCGCCGCTCTTTCGGCATATCTCAGCCTCAAGCTCCAGAGCCTTCCAGCGGTTTTTCCTGATGCCGGCAAATCCGTAGCGCATCAGGATTCCGGTCTCCATCACCTCGTTGATCTCTCTTCTCTCGTTTTCGTCGAACAGTTCCCATCCCGGCATCACAAACCACTCTCCTTTGCGTATCTCTCGAACAATGTCACGTCTTCCGGCGTGTCGATCTCTATGCTGTCAATCTCGGTCTCGATGCACCTTATCGCCTTCCCCCGCTCTATCATTCTGAGCATTTCGAGGCTCTCCGCTGTTTCGAGGGGCGTGCGCGGCCACGAGGCGAATTCGAAAAGGGCTTCCCTGCGCCAGGCGTAAGGCCCTATGTGTTTGTAATGCGCGCACTGGGCGTTTTTCGGATCGCGCGCGAACGGTATCGGAGACCTGCTGAAATAGAGCGCCCTGTGGTCGAGGTCGAAGACCATTTTTACTATGGATTCTCGCGACACTTCTTCAGGCTCGTCTATTTTTTTGGCGAGCACGGCAAGCCCGATCCGATCGTCGCCTTCGAGGGCTTCGATCATTGGGTCTATCACGCGCGCGCTTACGAGAGGGTCGTCCCCCTGCACGTTCAGCACGAAGCGCGACGCGATTCGGCCCGCGACGTACGCCACCCTGTCGCTTCCGGTCGCGATGTCGCCGGGCGTCATCATGGCGATTCCCCCCTCCCTCTCGACGAGCGACGCGATGCGCTCGTCGTCCGTGGCTACGACGGCCATATCCACGCGGGCGCTCGCCCTCACGCCATCGAGCACGCGCAGAACCAGCTCGCGCCCCGCGAGTTTCAGCAAAGGCTTCTTCGGCAATCGCGTGCTCGCAAGCCTTGCCGGTATAACGGCAAGCGTTTTTATGTCGGGCATTTGAATGAACCCACCTCCGTGGGAAATGATATCACAAATGCCGGTTATCTTGGTCTGGTGGTAGAATGGAAACAATTTCACCCAAATGGGCGGTATCGATGGACGAGACGAAATACGACCTCACGCGAGGCGGAATACTGGACAAACTGCTTCTGGTCGCCCTGCCTATCATCGGCTCGCAGCTGGTTATGCTGAGCTACAACTTGGTAGACACCCTCCTGCTCGGCAGGCTGGGCAGCGATGCCGTGGCGGCGTCGGGCATGGCGGGCATGTACATGTGGCTGGCGTCGGGTTTTATGGTCATCGGCAGGGTGGGGGCGGAGATCGGGGTCGCTCAGAACATGGGGCGGCGCGAGGTGAAAGCCGCCATGAAATATTCGTGGAACTCGATGTTTCTGTCTTTGTTGGCCGGGCTGGCCATCATGGCGGCGAGCGTCATCTTCGCCGAAGAGATGATCGGTTTTTTCAAAATACGCGAGAGGCCTGTGGCAAGCGCCGCCAAAAACTATCTCGTTATAGTGTCGTTCGCGGCGCCAGGTGCGTTCGTGGGGGCTTCCGTGGCAGGCGCGTTCAACGGTTCGGGCAACTCACGCGTCCCGTTTGCGATAAACTCAGCGAGCCTCGTCCTCAACGCCGCGCTAGACGTGATTTTCATATTCCCCCTCGGCATGAGGGTGGAGGGGGCGGCTCTCGCAACCGCGATATCGCAGTTTGTCGCCTGCGCCGCCTCGCTAGTGGCTCTTGCCTCATGGAAAGGCCGCCCGTTTGAGCGGTTCGATTTTTTCAGCGGGCCGGAGCGGCGAGTTATCGCGCAGGTGTTGCGCTGGGGCGCCCCGATAGGCGCCGAGAGCCTGCTGTTTACTTTTTTCACCATGCTCATCTCGCGTTTTGTCGCGTCTCACGGCGCGGGCGCGATAGCCGTCTATCGCGTGGGGACTGAGATAGAGTCATTGTGCTGGCTCATCGGGATAGGCATGTCAACCGCAGTCGCCGCGTTCGTCGGCCAAAATTACGGGGCGGGGGAGTGGGGCAGGATACGCGGCTGCTTCCGCCTCGCCCTCGTCTCGTCGTGCGCTTGGGGGGTGTGCGTGACGGCGCTTCTCGTCGGTGCGGGCGGGCAGATATTCGGTATCTTTCTCCGCGATCCCGTTTTGATTGGCATGGGCGGCGCGTTTTTGCGGATAATATCGGCCTGCCAGATACTGGGATGCCTAGAAGCCGTGGCGTCGGGGACGTTCAGAGGGCTTGGGCGCACGATGCCGCCGTCAATAGCCAGCGTCGCGAGCAACGCCATGCGGGTCCCGCTGGCCTACGCGCTTTCGCAGACGGCCCTCGGGCTCGAAGGCATCTGGTGGGGGATATCCCTTGGAGCGGCGTTGCGCGGCCTGTGGGCCTTCCTGTGGTGTGTTGCGGAATTCAGGCGCCGAAGGGAACGGGCGAAATGATTCGAACGGGGCTCAAAGAGGCGCCCCGTTCGAATCGGCGATGTTTCCAGATTGAATTTTTATCCGACCACGATCTCTTTGGAATTTTCCCAAATGCCGTGAATATTGCAGTAAGACTGGGCGATGAGCGTGCCGCCCGATGACAGCTTGACCTTCACCGAGCCAAATGGCTCGGCGTGGGCCGGGCCGGGCTTCTCGGGGTCGGTCGAGTCCGCGTGGGCGTCGAACGTCAGGTTCGCCAGCTCTATCGCGAACTTCCCGCCGTCTGGAACGAAATAGAGCTTTATCCATTTGATGTAATGCGACGCCGTGTTGGGATGCGCTATCTCCTTGCCCACGCACAGCTTTACCTCGAACGCCTCCCCTTTCGCTGCCCGGTCCGGTGCCTCGATGACCGGCACGTGCTTTTCGCCCTTCCAATCCCCCGTCTGTGTCAAATCGCCAAGTTTCATGTTCTTTTCCTCCCCTTTTTTCTATTGAGGCGAGATTGCCTCCGGAAATCTTCGTAAGAGATTTTATCTCAAAATTGGAGGTATGACAAAGCGATTTCGCTTATTTTTAAAATTCTTTTAAATTCTAAATACCCTGGACGAATTGAGCACAGCGAGCACCGCCACCCCCACGTCGGCGAATATGGCTTCCCAAAGCCCGGCGACCCCCACGAGGCCCAGCGCCATGAAGGCCAGCTTCACGCCCATCGAAGCGACGATATTCTGCCACACTATCTTCCGCGTGAAGCGTGAGATGCGAAGCAGGTCGGCGATTCTGGCAGGGGAGTCGTCCAGAATGACGACGTCGGCCGCCTCGATGGCTATCTCCGAGCCAAGCCCTCCCATGGCGACTCCGATTCCAACGGATGCAAGCGCAGGGCCGTCGTTTATTCCGTCCCCGACGAACAGGCACGACTCCAAGTCACCGCCTGAGAGTTCGGAAATCGCGCAAACTTTTCCGTCCGGCAGAAGGCCGGCGCGGTACCCGGATAGGCCTAGTTCCGAGCTCACGGACTCGGCAACGTTTTTCCCGTCGCCGGTCAGCATGTATATCTCATTTATGCCGCTCGCGCGAATTTCATCGATGGCCCGCTTTGAGTCGGGGCGGATCATGTCTGAGACCACTACGTTGCCGAGGTACCTGCCGTCCGAGGCCACATGGACCGCCGTGCCGCTCTGAGCTGGTTCCGCCGTGGCGATTCCGTGGGCTTCCATCAGCTTTTCGTTCCCGGCGAGCACTGTCGTGCCGCGCCCTTCGTCCGTGAAGCTCGCTGAGACGCCCATCCCCGCTTCCTCTTCGCCCGACGCGGAAACTCCGTCGGGCACCAAGGCCGAATAAGCCGCAGTTATTGACCGCGCGACGGGGTGGTTGGATATGCTTTCGGCTATCGCCGCGGCGCGCTCCAGCTCGCCGGACGACACGCCATCAGCGGGGTTGGCTCCTGCCACAGCGAATACGCCCTTTGTCAGCGTCCCTGTCTTGTCGAAGAAAATTCTGCTCACGCCGCGCGCCGCGTCGAGGATATACCCCCCCTTGACCAGTATCCCGTGCCGGGACGAGCTGCCGATGCCGCCAAAATATCCAAGAGGCACGGATATAACGAGGGCGCAGGGGCAAGAGATCACCAGCAGCACGAGGGCCCTGTAAAACCAGTCCTGAAATGACCCCATGGACATCATCGGAGGGACTGCGGCTGTCAGGGCGGCAACGCCGACCACCGCCGGGGTGTAGTAGCGTGCGAACGCCGTGATGAAGCGTTCTGTCTTCGATTTTCTGGCGATGGCGTTTTCGACCATGTCCATGACCCGCGCGACGGAAGAATCCTCATATGTCCCGGACGACTCCACGATCAGGGTGCCCCCGATGTTGAGGGTGCCGCCAAAGACGGCGCTTCCCGCCGAGGCCGGAACCGGCATCGATTCGCCGGTCAGCGCGGACGCGTCCATCGTGGAATTTCCCTCGATGACCACTCCGTCCACGGGAATTTTCTCACCCGGGCGCACCGTCACTATATCGCCCTTGCGAATCTGCTCCGGGGCCACGATCTCGTCGGAATTTCCGCGGCGGACTCTCGCAGTTGCCGGTTTCCCCTCCGCAAGGGCCCTGATCGAGCGCCTGGATTTGCCGGCAGCCAGCTCTTGCAGAAATTCGCCGCTCCTGTAAAAGAGCATCACGCTAGCGGCCTCGGGAAACTTGCCTATGGCTATGGCCGCGAGCGATGCAAAGCTCATCAGGAAAAACTCGTTGAGGAAATTCCGCGTGAAAAGCGTTTTGCCGGCGGCAATGAGTACAGGCCAGGCGGCAAGCGCGTACGCGATGAGCCACGAGATGCGCCCGCCCTCAAACAGCGCGAACGCGAAAGCGGCGGCAGCCACGAGCAAAAAAGCTATCTCGCGCCTGACATCGTCGCCCTCGCCGTGAGAATGGCCGCCGTGCTCCTTCCCCGATTCCATCGGGGAAATAGTGGCGCCGGGCTCTACCGAGCTTGCCGCGTCCCTCAGCGCCTGGATGGCGATATCCCCGTCCCCCTCGATCGTCAGCACGCCGTTGTCCATGTTTATCCAAGCCGCGCTCACCCCTGGAATGTCCAGCATCTTGTCCTCCATGCCGGCAGCGCATCCTGGGCAATCGAGATTTTCTATCCTGAATCTGCATTTCATTTAAGCTCACCTCATTTTCCAAAATACTATAATTCGTCGCTTGTCGAATTGTAATATGGATCCTCTCTCTTGTCAACTATAAAAATCGCGGCAAACCGGCGGCGCATATTTCTCGAAAGGGGAAGTATTGTTGCATTTTTTGAAAAAATTAATTATAATGTTTATGTTTCGTTAATTATTTTACAAGGTTGTTCCTGTTGGGCGCCGTACGGCCCGTGTTTGGGCTGGCGTTTTGCGCGTGTACCGCAAAACCACATAAATCAGCGCATCTGCACCGGGTGCGCGGCAAAAACACTCGAGGGAGGGGTTATATGGCATCTACTTCTAGCATCACTCAGGCGCAGGTGGAAATCGTGGTCAAAACGATGGCGGATACCGCGATCAAAAACGAGGCTTACTTCTCGGAACTCGACGCGGTGATGGGCGACGCTGATTTTGGCGTGTCGCTCGCCGGGGGTTTCAAAGCGGTTCTGAACGGCTGGGAAAAGTTCGACATGTCCTCGATAGGGAGCTTCCTGCTCGGCGTGTCGAAGGAGATCACGGGCAACACGGGCGGATGCTCCGGGCCTGTCTGGGGGACGCTCTTCATGCGGTGCGGCATGGCACTCAAGGGCAAGTCCGAGATAACGCTGGAGGAGATAATAGGGGCCTTAAAGAGCGCGATCGAGGGCATCATGAAGCGGGGCGGCGCGTCGCTCGGCGACAAGACCCTCGTAGACGCGCTGGACGCGATCGTAAAGTCGTTCGAGGCCTCGCTCGCGGGAGGCGTCCCGATACTTGAGGCGTTTAAAGCCGCTTCCGGCGCGGCCGTCGAGATGAGGGAGACGACGAAGGGCTGGACCGCAAAGAGGGGCCGCCAGTCTTTCACGGGCGACCGCAGCGCCGGCACCTACGATCCCGGAATAGTCGCGGTTGGAGACATGTCCAAAGCCATTGTCGAGGCTCTAGGGCAATGAGCGGAGCGATTGCGCAAATGCCGCATTATAAAATCTCAAGGAGGGAAACGCAGTGAAAAAGTTCGTGAACGATCCTGCAAATTTCGTAAAAGAGATGTTCGAGGGGATTTATCTGGCAAACGAAGGCAAGCTGAAGTGGGTGCCGGAATACAACATCCTGTACAGGGCCGACCTTCCGAAGGACCGCGTCGTGGTCATGCAGGGCTCCGGGTCCGGGCACGAGCCAGCGCACGCCATGATCGTGGGGCCTGGGATGCTCGACGCGTGTTGTCCCGGCAACGTTTTCGCGGCGCCTCCCATGGACTATGTCTACGAGTGCACCAAGCTGATAGCCAACGACCACGGGGTGCTGCACCTCATCAACAACTATCAGGGCGACCGCATGTCCTGGGATATGGCCCGAGAGATGGCCGAGGCCGACGGGATCAAGGTGGGCGTCGTCATCGTAGACGACGACGTGTCGGTGAC
>JAISQC010000143.1 GCA_031274465.1 Synergistaceae bacterium
ACCTGCGCGATCAAGTTTTTGCAGGTGTAGAACGCGGCGCGCTCCTTCACGAAGGGCGCGTCGTGGAGCTGGATCTCGACGTCGATCAGGTGCCCGTTTTTCGTCTCCACCCTCACGTCGAGGATGCCAAGCTTGTCGCCGGGGAAGTCGCGCTCCAGGTGCGTGTCGATCAGGGAGATCGCGGAATATTCATCCTCCGGGATGTCGAGCGCGGACATGAGGAAGGCACGCAGGACCTTACCGTGCCTCCTGTCCCCGAATACCATCTTGAACACTACGTCCGATTTGAGCGGCAATAGCTTCGTTCCGCCTTCGCTTTCCATGGGCTTCCCCTCCTTGGCTCGACGAAATCAATTTCAGCAAGGATACAATGCATGCGTTTGTCGCGTAACGACAATTCATGCAGCGCCTTTGGGTGCCGCTGCGATGCGGGGGCGGGAAATCTCAAATTAGGCAAAAATACCCACTCGAACAGGTTGTAAAATACCCCCCTTTTTTGTCACCAGTATATATAGAGGCTAATATTTTTTTGAAGGGGAGGCGGGTTATATGGCCCGTTTGGAACTTGTCGGATGCAGGCTCGCGATTCAGATGAGCGTGAGGCGTTTCCTGAACGGCAGGGTGCGGCGGCGCACGGTCGTTTTGCGAAACGTCCGCCCGGACGCTTCGGCGGATCAGTTGGCGATGGTGGTTCGGGCGCTCGAAAAGGTGATCGCGCACCCGATAATCAGGGTGCGCGTCGTTAAAAAATACATCCTCGTCGCGGACGGGGGAATGCCTTTGCCTCGCGTTCGGCCTGAAAGGCCGCTTAAAACTTTAGCCAGCCTGCGGCGCGTTCGATCGCGCGCTTCCACCCCGCGTAGCGATGCTCGCGCTGGTCATCGCTTATCTGCGGCTCGAACACGCGCTCTACCTTCCAGTTTGCGGTGATCTCATCGAGCGAGTTCCAATATCCGACCGCCAGGCCCGCAAGGTACGCCGCGCCTAAAACCGTGGTCTCCGTGATCACGGGCCGCTCGACCGGGATGCCCAAAATGTCCGCCTGGAACTGCATGGACAGGTCGTTTTTGGCGCCGCCGCCGTCCACGCGGAGCTTCAAGAGGTCGAGGCCGGAGTCGCGCTTCATTATCTCGAAGGCGTCGCGCACCTGATAGGCCATCGATTCCAGCGCGGCGCGGGCTATGTGGTGTTTCGTCGAGCCGCGGGTGAGGCCGAGGATCGAGCCCCTCGCGTAAGAGTCGAAATGCGGCGCGCCGAGGCCCACGAACGCCGGCACGAAGAAGACGCCGCCGTTGTCGGGGACCTGCTTTGCGAGCTCCTCCGCCTCTTGGGGCTTGTCGATGATGCCGAGCCCGTCGCGTAGCCATTGGATCACCGCGCCCGACACGTCAACGAGGCCCTCCAGCCCATATTGGTGCTTGCCGTTGATCTGCCACAGCACCGGGGCTATGAGCTGGCCCTTTGGGGGGATGTACTTGTCGCCGGTGTTCATTATCATGAACGAGCCGGTCCCATAGGTGTTCTTCGCCATGCCCGGCTCGAAGCACGCCTGTCCGAAAGTCGCGGCCTGCTGGTCCCCGCAGATGCCTGCTATCGGAATTTTGGCGCCGAAAAACACATCCGGGTCGGTGTAGGCGTATATCTCGCTCGACGAGCGGATTTCCGGCAGGATGCTCCGTGGGATGCCCATCTCCTTTAGCATCAGGTCGTCCCAGTCCAGAGTGGTGGCGTTCATCATCAGGGTCTCGGAGGCGTTCGACGGCTCCGTGACGTGGACCGCGCCCCCAGACAGCTTCCACACCAGCCAGGCGTCGATATTGCCGAAAATCAGACGGCCCTCTTCGACACCCCGGCGCACGTCCTCGTTGTTCTCGAGCAGCCATTCGACTTTGGGGCCGGACGCGTTGGGGATGATTATCATGCCAGTCCGCCCCTCGAAACCGGCCCTGTCCTTGGCTATGAGCCTTTCGCATATCCCGAGATTGCGCCTGTCCTGCCACACGATGGCGCGCGCGGCGGGCCTGCCGGTTTTTTTGTCCCAAAGCAGAGTGGTGACCCGCTGGTTCGTGATGCCGATAGCCGCGATGTCGCCGACCGGAATGTTTCCGGATTTCAGAGCTTCGCCGACCACGCGTATCGTGACGTCCCATATCTCCTCCGCGTCGTGCTCGACCCACCCGTCCTGCG
This sequence comes from Synergistaceae bacterium, assembly GCA_031274465.1. GTDB lineage: Bacteria > Synergistota > Synergistia > Synergistales > Synergistaceae > JAIRKI01. The sequence continues at coordinate 2,188 of JAISQC010000143.1, forward strand.
GGAAATGCTGGGTGAACTCGCTGTAGCCGGTTGCCACCTGATTCGCCTGCTTGTCGAAGATGATTACCTTCGTCCCTGTGGTGCCCTGATCGATGCCAAGGATGTACTTGCTCATCTGCTCTGCCTCCCTATTTTTATTTTGTGCCGTAGGTGATTTGCCCCTCCTTGATGGTCAAAGAAACGCCTATGTCGCGTATCGCGTGCCCGGGAACGAGCAGAGGGTCGTCGTTCAGCACCGACAGGTCCCCCAGCTTGCCTACCGCAAGCGTCCCCTTGATATCCTGTTCCCCGGCGATCAGCGCGGCACAAGACGTGAACATCTCCAAAGCCTCTTTCGGAGTGACGGCGTTCTCGGGGTACGGCGGGTTGACTGCCGCGTGCATCCCGAGCAATGGGTCGATAGGGGTCACGTCGGAGTCGGAACCGCCGCCTATCACGATGCCTGCGTCGAGCATTCGGCGGTGCGGATAGCCGCCTCGCTCCCGCGCCTCGCCGAGGCGCGAGCGGTACACCGTCCCCGGCCCGCCCCGCAAAAACGTGAAACTCGGCTGCGACGACACCACCACGCCGAGGCGGCCGGCCAAGTCTATGTCGCCCTGCGCCGGAAAGCCGAAGTGCTCGATCCGCAATTGTCCCTGCCTTGCCCGCTCCCCTGCCAATTCGAGCTCGTAGCAGTCGAGCGCCTGCCTGATGGCCTTCTGGCCTATCGCGTGGAACGCTATCTGCAAATTTGCGTCGAGCGCGCGCCTGATGAGGCTTCTGACCTGCCGGTCGGAGTAGTACAGCGTGCCGAAAGTCCCCGGGGCGTCGTCGTATTGCTCCGAAAAAGCGGCGGTGCGGGAGCCTATCGAGCCATCGAGCGTGATGTCTCCCCCCCAGGCCGCAAGGCCCGCCCCGATAACGGCCTTTTCGTCCTCGATCGCCCAGTAGAGCGCCACGTGGACGTCGAGCACATCTTTGACCGCGAGCAGGACGGGAATGTCGGAGTCGGAGAACAGAGACCCGCCCTCCATACCGTGGATCGTCGTGCATCCCTTCGAAGCCGCGAGTGTCGCGGTGTATCTGAAGGCCTTGGCGCGCGACGCTTCGTCCTGCATGTTGAAAAACGACATCTTCGCCATGGAGTTCGCCTGCTCGTGCAGCCTACCGTTGGGTTTCCCGTCGTCGCCCAGCCGCACGCCGGGGACGTCGGCGCTCAGGCCGAACTGTTTGAAAGCGGTGCTGTTCACCAAGGTGTAATGCCAGCCCCGGTCCACGATGTACGCCGGCCTGTCTGGAACGGCCGAGTCGAGTTCGCTCATCGTCGGCGGGCGCTTTTCCTTCAAGCGCGACTCGTCCAGGCGTTTGCCGAACACCCATCCCGAGCCCTCGTCGGCGCGCAGCTTTTCGAGCGCGCCCGCTACGTCCGAACAATCGTACATGTCGATTCCAAGCGAGTTCAGCCCAGTGCCCATGATGTGGACGTGGCAATCGTGAAGGCCCGGAACTGCGGTTTTACCCCGCAGGTCGATCAATTCGCCCCGCCCGTGGGGGGCCAGCTCCTCGAAACGCCGCTTTATCTCGTCGCTCCCGCCGAGGGCCGTGATTTTGCCGCCCTCCATCAGGATGCCGTCGCAAACTGGCAGCGAGTCCTCCATGGTGCGGATTTTGCCACAGACCAACGCCATAATCTCCGTCATATCCGTTTGCCTCCATCTTGCCCCGAATGGTGCGCAAAATCGCTTATTTTAAGAAATTTTGGAAATGAACTACTGGCTTGCCGCAATTATACACCACATGCGAAGCAAGCCAAGCGATTTTCGTAAAGGGCAATTTTTACGAAAATTTTGGCAAATTAAAATAAGCAAAGCTACTGAAAAACGGGGTATAATTTCAAAGATCCGCTGAACAAATAATCATTATGCACATAATCATTGATGCACACCACAAACCGACGTTTTTGCGCGGCCCGCTTGGCGTACGAGGGAGTCGGCGCGCTCATGACAGGAGGGAAGCCCATTTGAGAGACGTTCTCGAGTTCCAGGCGATATCGAAGTATTTCCCCGGCGTCAAGGCGCTCGACGACATCAGCTTCGAGGCGTACGGAGGGGAGGTGCTGGCGTTTCTCGGCGAAAACGGCGCCGGAAAGTCCACCCTGCTTAAAATTTTAAACGGCGATTACCAGCCCGACGGGGGAAAATACCTCATCAACGGCAAAGAGGCGCACTTCCGCAGCCCCCACGAAGCGATCTCGGCGGGGGTGAGCGTGATATACCAGGAGCGCCAGATACTCATGGAGCTCAGCGTCGCGGAAAATATTTATCTCGGTAGGATGCCGGCCAACCGGCTTGGCGTGATAAACACGCGGAAGGCAAACGCCATGGCGTCCGGGATAATAAGCGACTTCGGGCTGCCGATAAAGCCATCCGACAAGGTGAAGGACCTGAGCGTGGCCTATCAGCAGATGGTCGAGATAATGAAGGCATACAGCCGCGACGAGCTGAAGGTCATCTGCTTCGACGAGCCCACCGCCAGCCTGTCCGACTCGGAGATCGGCATCCTGTTCGGCATCATACGGAAGTTGAGGGACGAGGGCAAGATAATCATCTACGTCTCGCACAGGATGAGCGAGATTCGCGAGATAGCAGACAGGGTAGCCATTTTCAAGGACGGGCGGTTTGTGGGTGCCGAAGACGCCAAGACCTCGTCGGAGGCGGGCCTTATCCGCAAGATGGTGGGCCGGGACCTCGGCGACATATACGACTCGCTCGACCGCGACAAGGAGATCGGGGCGGTGCTGCTGGAGGCCCGCCACATCTCATCCGACTACGTGGAAGACGTGTCTTTCTCCCTGCACCGCGGCGAGGTGCTAGGCTTTTCCGGGCTGGTTGGCGCGGGCAGGACGGAAGTCATGCGCGCGATCGTCGGCGCCGATAAAATAAAATCGGGGGAAGTGCTCCTCGACGGAAAGCCGATATCGAACAGGTCCCCTAAGGACGCGATGGCAAGCGGCATAGTGCTGGTGCCAGAGGACAGGAAGACGCAGGGCATCTTAGCCAACCTCGACGTATCGGGCAACATAAACATCGCCCTCATGGACCAGCACTCCAACAGGCTTGGCGTTTTGGACTCGGACAAAGAGAGCCGGGCCGTCGAAAAGGGCATAAAGGATTTCAGCATCAAGACGCCATCGCCGTTTAAAAAAATCGTCGAGCTGTCGGGGGGAAACCAGCAAAAATGCGTGGTTGCAAGAGTGATGGCCACCAACCCCAAGGTGCTCATCCTGGACGAGCCTACAAAGGGCATCGACGTCGGCGCGAAGTCCGAATTTTACCAGATGATATGCAGGTTCGCGAAAGAGGGCCTCGGGGTCATCCTCGTCTCGTCCGAACTGCCGGAGGTCATTGGCCTCTCAGACCGCATAATAGTGATGAAGGGGCGCAGGATGGCGGGAGAAGTGATGCGATCTGACGCGACCGAGGACCGCTTGCTGGCCTTGAGCATGATGGAAGCGGACGAAAGAATCTCGAAGGAGGCCTGCGCATGAACAGGATCAAACGGCTCATCGGGGGAATCGGGGGGGACAAGCTGATCCTGATGGCCGCCATCATCGTGGTGTTCGCGCTGTTTACCTCGCTGAACCGCAACTTCCTCACCCCGACGAACATCACCAACATCCTAGTCGCGACGTCACTCGTCGGGCTAGTCGCGATAGGCGAGACTTATCTGGTGATAGCGGGCCACGTGGACCTCTCCCCCGGCTCTTTGGTGGCCCTTTCCGGGGTCTTGGCGGCCCTGCTCGTGAGCAAGGGCGTGGCTTTTTTCCCGGCGCTTCTGATAACGCTTTTCGCTGGCGCGGCGGTTGGGCTTGCCAACTCGCTCATGACCAGCAAGATAAAGCTCGAGCCGTTCATAGCGACATTGGTCACGCAATCCATCGTGCGGGGGTTCGCCTATATCCTGTGCGGGGGCAAGCCGGTCGCCATCAGCGACGCGACGTTCCTCCGCGTAAGCAGGCTGAGATTTCCGGTATTTCTGAACGAGGGCAGCAAGCTGAGTTTTTCCGGAATACCTCTGGCGGTGTGGATAATGATAGCCGCGTTCGCCCTGTTCGGCTTCATACTGGCCCGGACCAAATTCGGCCGCAGCATCTACGCGGTGGGCGGCAACAAGGACGCGGCGCGGCTCGCGGGCCTGAACCCGCAGCGCATAATGCTCGTCTGCTACGTCATGATGGGGGTGATCTGCGCGGTAGGGGGCGTGGTCTTCGCGGCGCGGATGAACTCGGGCCAGCCGGCCGCCAACGTGAACTTGGAGTTCGACGCGATCACTGCGGTCATCCTAGGCGGAGTCTCGTTCTCCGGCGGCGTGGGCAGCATGGGCGGGACGATTCTGGGCGTGATCCTCATACAGTCGTTCAACACCGGCCTCACGATGGTGAACGTGCAGTCGTTCTGGCAATTGGTCGCGCGCGGGGGGCTTCTTTTGTTCGCCCTGACCTCCGACTACATCCGCAAGGCCAACCGCGAGAAAAACCTCCTCGCGGACAGCAAGAGGAACAGTTGAAAACCATCTCGCCATATACGAAAGAGGGTGGAAATAAAAAGATTACCTAGGACAGGCACTCACTTGCGCAAGATCGCACACGAGGCACTGTTGGCTTCCCGAAGCCCCGCGCGGGAACCGTTTAAGCCATAAGGAGGAAGAGAAAGTGAAGAAATTTTTAGTCATCGCTCTATCCGCGCTGCTGTTAGCCGGCCTGTTCGCCGGGTGTTCCGCCGCCGCAAGCAAGGGCGTCATCTACGGCATATACAAGGCCGGGGACCAGACGTGGTTCATCGACGAAGGCGTCGCCGCCAAGAAGGCCGCAGAGGCCGCAGGCTACGATTTCATTTTCGTAGACGCCAAAATGAGCCCCGAGGAGTATCTCAAGGCCCTAGACAACGCCATAGCCAACAAAGCCGCCGGGGTCGTCACCTGCATACCGGACCAGACGATGTCGCAGGCCGCAGTGGACAAGCTGGCGGAAGCCAAGATTCCCGTAGTGGCCGCCGACGACGCCCTCGAAGTGGGCGGCAAGAAGATCGCCCCGTGGGTCGGCATCAACGCCTACATAATAGGCGAGGCCAACGGCGAGTGGCTAGCCAACTACGCCAAGTCGAACAACCTGCTGGACAAGCCCGACGTAGGCGTCCTGATAATGACGATGGACACTGTTTCGAGCTGCGTCCCGCGCGCTGAGGGCGAGCTTGCCAAGTTCACGGAGCTGGCGCCGCAGTTCCCCAAAGAGCGCATTTTCTTCGCGGATTACGACGGGACGACTGAAAAGGGCAACAACGTCTCGGCGGCGGTCTTCACAGCCCATCCGGAGATAAAGACATGGCTCGTGACTGGCGCCAACGAGGAAGGCACCGTCGGCGCGGTCCGCGCGCTCGAAAGCGCAGGGCTCGACAAAGAAGCGTGCGTGGTCGGCCTCGGCGCGTACATGGCGAAAGACGAGTTCCGCAAGCCCGGCGGGTCCGCCATGAAAGCGTCTGCTTACTTCTCGTCCGACGCGGTCGGCGCCGGCTCCGTGGCGGTTTTGATCGACCTGATCGACGGCAAGGAAGTGAAGCAGGAGACGGCGGTTGACGCCATCATCGTCACGCCCGAGAATTTTGAAGCCGTGATGGGCCCTGCGGCGAAGTAAAAAGACAATCCGGCATCCCATACTCACATCAGAGCCGCCCGGTTTCGGGCGGCTCTGCCGTGACGCACACCGCTGTTCCACTTTAAAATTCCGCGTGACATAGCGCGTCTGTAAGGGGAAAACGGGATTGGGCGGCATATACGCCCTGGCCGGATAATGACACGCCTTATGAGGAATATCCCAACTTATGTTTTTCTGTCTATCTGGGAATCATACTTGTGCAGCATAGCCTTAGCCTCGGCTGGAAGCGACGAAAGAAGGCGTTTTCTGTGCAAAACTCCTATATCGCTCCTCGTGTATCCCTTGTTTTGCTTCAGCTCCGACGACCAGCCCAGCTTTTTCTTGTCGAAATACACGTCAAAATCAACCACCCGCGTTCCGCTGTCATCGTACTCCAGCGCCAAAGCCATCCTCTTTATCTCGCGCGCCGAGATGGGAGTGAGCAGGCGAACCTGATACACCGCCGATTTTCTCATGGCGACGGTGTACTCCGGAACCCACTCCTCTCCTACCACAATCCCGATGTCAAGGCCCTGAAGGACGGTGATGAGCCGGTTGTAATGGAGGTTGAACTGATCCATTGCGTCGAACAGGGTTATCTCAACCTCGTTCCAATCGGGGCTGCCCATCGAGAGGTTGAGGTATTCCTGCGCTTTCGCGCGAAGAAAGACGATAAGCTGGCCGTACGGCTTGTCTATCAAAAGCGCTCTCTTGTGCATCATGGAAAATGGGACGGCCCTGTTGATAGGTTCCACCGTGAAGTTTACGAGAACAGACGATTCGTCCATGTTCTGCATGAGATAAGAGCGGTTCGTCTCGCGCGCCTTGAAATCGGCGGCTATCTGATCTATCGCGGTGTCGAGGTCGCCGATGAGGCGCATTATTATGTTTGGGGGAGTCACGCTTATGTGCTGTATGGCGTCTGTCAGCCCCCTGTTTATCAAATCGCAGAGCATTGCGGATGGAGTGGCGGTCGTCTGAAAGTGCGGCGCGTCGTCGGGATTGTCCGAATCGAAAAATATCACGGTATCCCCTTCACCCGCGCTGTCATAGGTCTTGTCGAAATTGTTGTCGCGCGCGAACGACATGTTTCCGATCGCGTCCATCAGCTCGCTTGCGTCGCCTAGCGCGCGAATTTTTAGGATAGTTGGACCGCTCCTGACGAGGGACAGCATAAATTAAACACTCCTTAAGAGGAACGCTCATTCGAAAATTTTTAACCGCTTAAATGCGCGTGTTCGGCATCGCACGCCCGCTTGTCAGCGAGCCATACGCTTCCGCCTTGTCAGGCGGGCGTTGTCCGTACCGCTTGGATAATTCAAAAAAATCATCCTCGCCTCCGGGTCTATCAACCTCATCTTCTCTATCCCGTTTAAAAAAAGCCTGTCTTTTTCATCCGTAAAACTCGCCGGTTCCGGCGAGTGTCCGAAGAGATTGTACCTCGCGGGCTTGTCCAGGATGAATCCGATGTAATGAGATATTCTAAACTCTTCGCCGAACAACGTTATGTCCATTACATTATCGCAGATAATGCACTGAGATGAAAGGGAGGGGAGCAAATCTCTTTTATCATGATTTCCAAGGGCGAGTATGACCTTTCTGCGCGGCGCCTCCAGGATATTGACTAGACGCCTTGCCGCGATTCGGTATCTTTCCGCGTCGCCAGGATATATTTCAAGCTTGATGTCGTCCGCCAGATCCCCGGTGTGAACGATAACCGACGGGTTGATTCTGCGCAGAAGGCGGGCAAGATATCCGTACATGCATGTCGGCGTGTCGGAGATGTGCAGAATTTTGCCGGCTCCGTCCATCACCTCGGGCGCCCAGCCGACCCATACCAGCCCTCTGTCCACGGCCCTGTAAAGCGCCCGGTCACGCCCTGCGGGAAAAACGCCGCAAAGCTTTTTCCAAAGGGCTTTGCCCAATCCGAGTCTGGGTTTCATCCGTCGTCTTCTGGTCCGCTATGAAGACATCGGCGAAAAAAAGAGAGTCCGGTGGTTGTTTGATTGCTGACAGCGCTCTTTGAAATCATCTTTCGTCCCCGCAGATATCAGATATTTTTCATCAGACAAGCTCATAACGGCCAAAGAACAATAATAACGCTTTATGATAAAGCGTGTAACGTATAAACTTCGCTCTTCGTGCCTGATATCAGACATATTTTAAATACTTGTACGGATATGATAGCATAAAAAACCCATCGGTCGCATGGCGCTTTTCCCTGAAAGAGGGTGCGCGGTCGGCGTCACGTGAAGATTGAAGCGAATGGCGGCAAATTATGATAAAATACAATTACGCTTCATTTCTTTATTAATTAAAGGATGGAAAATCCAGTTTTTTGAGGGGGCATCATATGCAGTTCCGCCGGATGATTACGTGTGTAGACGCTCACACGGCCGGAGAGCCTGTTCGCATCGTCACGTCGGGTTTTCCGCCGATCCATGGAAGCACTATGCTTGAGAAGCGAAGCTATGTGCTGAATAATCTCGATCATTGCCGAAAAATGATAATGAGGGAACCGCGGGGGCACGACGCCATGTACGGCGCGATATTGACGCCGCCGGTCACTGAGGACGGGGATATAGGAGTTCTCTTCATAGAGAACGGCGGCATGGGGACGATGTGCGGGCATGGAACCATAGGGGTTTCGAAGGTCGTATTCGACACCGGCATGATTCCTTCGAAGGAGGGGATCAACACCCTCAAAATCGACGCGCCCGCCGGGCGGGTGACTTCAAGCGTCGAGGTTCGAGACGGGCGGGTGAGGAGCGTTTTCTTTCGCAATGTCCCGGCGTTCCTGTATAAGCAGGGAATCAAGGTTCCTGTCGGGGGAGTTGGCGAGGTGACCGCTGATGTCTGCTTCGGCGGGGCTTTTTACATCTTCGTCGAAGCGTCTTGCCTGGGCGTCGAACTCCTGCCCGAAAACACCCAGATTCTGACCGCGTACGCTATGGAAATCAGGGAGGCGCTTGAAAGGGCCGAGAAGATAGAGCATCCGCTCGAACCCGGAATAAACTGGATCTACGGGACGGTATTGATGACTCTCCCCGAACTCATTGGGGGCGAAAGGCTCAGAACCAGGAACATAACCGTGTTCGGAGAATCCGAGGTCGACAGAAGCCCCTGTGGGACGGGGACGAGCGCCCGCATGTCGCAGCTTTGGGCAAAGGGGATTTTGAAACCGGGCATGACGCTCGAGAATCACAGCATCATCGACACCGTCTTCGAAGGTTCCATCGTGGAGGAGACGGCGGTCGCGGACATTCCGGCGATCATCCCTAAAATATCGGGGAACGCCTACATAATGGGATTCAACCAGCTTGTACTCGAGCCGGACGACCCGATGCCGGATGGTTTCAGAATTTAATAACAGACCATATATGTGGGCCTGACAATAGTCGCATAACTAAAAAGGCGGAAACCCGCACCTGCGGGTTTCCGCCTTTTATCGGTTCCTAACGGGCTTTTGCCCGCTTTTTCCTCTCGGCTTTCATCATCAGTACGATTGCCGCAGCGAAGCTTCCATGACAGATCAAACTGAGAAATACCAAGTTAATAACCCACGATTGCATTTGAATATCCCCCTTCCGGCGCTAGTCGACCTTGTTGCCGTGAACCAGCCGTTTTGCCATCACGTTGTTCAGCGCTCCCAAAATGGCGAACAGGATGACCCATTCGACGACCATCGCGCCCGGCGAGTACATGTATTCCGTGATGGGCCAGAATTTGTACCACGTTCCCGGATACCAGGTCGCCGCGTCGTACATCCACCATCCCCAGACGAACAGGAAGAGCAGGGGGAAGAGGTACAGGCTGGTCCACATCCACTTTACATGCATGTCGGAGCAGGGGCTGACGTCCTCGTCCCACAGTTTGTTGATGCCGTACTTCCACGCGGCGAACGCGTAGCAGAGCCCGACCACGAGAAGCCCGACGCCCCAGACCATGTCCTGGTTCTCGAAAACCCTGTTGTCAAGAGCCGAGAACGTGCCGAATATCAAAAAGAACCCCCCGGTGACGACTGTCCCCTTTGCGCGGGAAAATCCCATGTCCATCAGGTTGCGGCAGCCCAGTTCGACCATCGCTATCAGCGAGCTCAAGGCCGCCGAGAAGAGGGCCAGGAAGAAGAACGCCGCCATTATCGTGCCGCCTGGGGTGTTCGCGAAGAGGTTGGTCAGGTTGATGAAGGTGAGCCCGTTTGCGCCGCTGCTCATGACAGCCCCCGGATCCGGCGAGAGCGCGTATACAGCGGGAAGGACGACCATCGCGGCCAGCATCGCGGCCGACGTGTCGCCGAACGCGACCGTAAACGCGTTGAGCTGTACGTCCTCATCCTTCGCCGAGTAGACGAAGAAGACGTGGAACATACCCCATCCGGCGCCCGTGGACCAAGCGGCCTGAGTGAAAGCGTTGAGCCACATTCGCGGCTTGGCGAAGTCCGCCCAGTCGATGTGGAACATGAACTGGAAGCCGTCGACAGCCTTGGGGAGCATAACGACCCGTCCGACGAGTATTATAAGCAAGACAAAAACGGCCGGGATCATTATCTTGTTGGCGATTTCCAGGCCGCTCTGCACTCCGCGATAAATTATCAATGAGGCGATGATGATGGCCCCCCAGAACCAGTACGCGGCCTCCCACGCCGGAACAGGGTTTACCTCGAACGTTCCGGTCATGGCGAAGTTGTTCCACACATCGGTCGTGAGCGCTATTCCATCCGGAGAAGAGGCAATCTGTCCGAGGAATCCGCCGGCGATCAGTGAGATGTACTTCATGACCCAGCCGAGAACGACCCCGTAATACGCGCCGATCATTACGCAGCACATGCCGCAGAAAGCGCCCATCCATGTGAATTTGTCTCCTAGCAGGACCTTGAACGCGCCGGCGTTCGCCATGCGAGTCTTCTTGCCGAAGACTGATTCAGCGGTGATAAGGGGCACGGCCCACAGGAAAATTGCGATGAAGCAGGCTATTATAAAAGCTCCCCCGTTATTTTTGGCGACCTCTCTTGGAAACCTCCATATATTTCCGGTTCCGACGGCCATACCAAGTATGGTACATAGAAGACCCCATCTGCTGGCGAACTGGTCTCCGCCCTTTTTAATCTCTGACATTCCATGACCTCCTTTATCTTAGGGAAGGGCTGATTAAATAACCTTTTGACTGCAATGGGCGTATTCATCCCTCATCTTCATGTCTGTCAGAAAAAGAATCCTCGGGCGATGCCCCGCTACGACTGCGGTTCTTTTTCCGCCATCCATATCGACGAGGAACGAATCCACTCCATTTCGCCGAAAAGAACATTTAATCAGCCCTTCCTTAGGGGTTTTTTGTTTCGGTTCCTGGAATTAGATTATGCCGCGCCTTTTTTCCCCAGGCCATCGCCTCCTTACATGTACCCGTTATCGTAGCGTTTCGGAACAAGAGCGTTCTGAACGTGCCGGATCATCGTCGTGAAGTCGAATACCGGGAGACCGGTGGACATGCGGACAGCATGGGCATAGGGCGGCAGGTCGCTGCATTCCAGCACTATGGCGGCGACTTCAGGATTCTCGCGCGTCATTCTGCCCACAACCGACAGAATCTCCTCCTCCACTTTAGATGAGTCGAGCGTGCCCTTCTCCTCGAGGACCGATGTCCGAAACTCGTGCTGGTCCTCCATGCCGTAGAGAACCAGCGGGGTATCAGGAGATATCCCCACGTTTTTGAAATGCTCGTCGGTCAGCGCGCCAGCGTTGGCGGATACGACTCCGATCTTCTGTCCCGGCTTCAGCGTCTGCCGTATGAAGGGAACCTGAAGCAGGCTGGAGAGAAATACCGGCACGCCCACCGCGGCCGCCACCTGCGGCTGAAAGAGCGCCATAAAGCCACAGGCGCCCGTTATGGCGCCTACTCCTTCCTCCTCCAGTTCCCTGGCGCCTTGAATGAAAGGCGCCAGCAGGGCAGGATCGCGCTCATTGAGCAGACGGTCAATTGAAGAACCCTTTACCTCCTTGTAACGCACCGGAAAGTCATACGTCGTGGCGTTGCCGACATTGCCCGGGATACAGGGGTAAGCCGCGTCGAGTATGAGTATGCCTATCGGTTCGCCGTCCCATGAGCGGGATTTGCTCTTTATCCTGTAGACAGTCATCGTTTTACCCTATATAAACGCCGGTTCCATAAAGAGGTCTCCCTCTTCGAAGCGGCTGAGCCGGAAGTTGTGGATATCGACGAAAGTTTTTTCGTTGAAGAACATCTCCTTAGCCAGCCTTCCGCCGCTCGGCCCGAACTGAAGCCCATGCCCGCTCCATCCGCAATTCACCCAGAGCCCATCGACCGGAGTCCAGTCGATGACAGCCTGATGGTCGGGAGTGACGTCGTAGGGGCCCGACCACTGATGGACGACCCTGACGCCCTTTAGCGCCGGGATGCGCTGCAAGACGCTTTTTGTAACTCCCTCCAGGAATTTCGCGCTGTTGCCGGACTCCATCGTCTTAGGTTCGTCGGGGTCGTCCCTGCCGAAGAAAAAGCTGCCGTTTGGAACCTGCTTGAAATACGCGCCATCGTCCAAACAGAGCGTCATCGGGCAATTGAACGGTTCTATCTGCTCGGTGACCAGCAGGTTGTGCCTCTCGGCAGTGACCGGCAGTTCCACTCCCACCGTCGCGGCAAGCGGCGTTGACCACGGCCCCGCTGTGAGCAGCACCCTGGGAGCGCTCCACTCTTCTCCGGCGGCATGGACTCCCCGTATCTTCCCGCCGGAGGCCAGCAGTTTTTCGACAGGCGTGTATGTAAGAACCCTCGCGCCGAGTTTTTCCGCCGCCCTGCCGTACGCCATAGTCAGCGTGTGGGGATTTATGTGACCGTCTTTGGCGCAAAAGGCGGCGCCGATCATGCGATCCACGTTGAGAAAAGGCCAGCGCCGTTTCATCTCCAGCGGTGTCAGATTTTCAGACGGTATATCAAGGCTCTGTTGCAATGCCACGTTCTTTCTGAGCTGGGTCATGCTTTCCTCAGTGTAGGCGACCCATAAGTAACCCCATTGGGTGAACTCCAAATCCAGTTCGTCGCCGAGATCCTCCTGAAGGGTAGGAAAGCACTCCAGGTTGTACTTGGCGAGCCGGCAGTTTACCTCCGTGCCGAAGTGTTGGCGCAAACCGGCGGCGCTGCGGCCCGAGCCGCCGGACGAAAGGTACTCCTTCTCGAAGAGCGCTACATCGACGCCGGCCTTTGCGAGGTGATAGGCTGCGGACGCGCCGTGCACTCCGCCGCCTACTATGATGGCGCCCGCTGTTTTCTTTCCGTTGCATCCCTTATTTCCGCTCATATGGACGCAC
>JAISQC010000166.1 GCA_031274465.1 Synergistaceae bacterium
CGGCGGCGGAAGCCGGTTTGGATCGCCCTCCGCTATGTCCAGGATGGGCTTGATGTCGCAGGTGACCCGGAAATCGGAAATCTGCCTCGTCCCCATTACAGACTTGTTTGTGACCGGAGCGTCCACTTTCTTCACTATATAAGACATTCCAGCCAGATTGGTGGTAAGCGCGATGATCTCCTCGTCGGAAATCGCCGAGCCGACCATGAGCACGCTTTCAGGCCGCACCTCGAGAGTGGCTATCTTGAGCCCCTGCGGCACGACGTCCTCTAGAATTTTCATGAATTCCACTGCGGGAAGCTCGTTTCGCGTAAATGCCAGGTATGCTATCACCCTTGTTTTCAGATCGCGTATTTTGTTGATGCTGCTCAACAGGCTGGCAGATTCGTCGCGCACCGAAATCTGCTCGCCGGTGGCTGACTCGAGGTCCCTCCTCACGCTGAGGTAGTTCAGCGCGGTGTAAAATATGTTGTACCCCGAGAACAGTATGAACACGACGAAAAAGAGCACGCTCAAGAGCCTTGCCGCATCTATCTGCCGGCCTTGGAGCTGTACCAGATGCGGTGGCCTTAGGTCGAAAAGAACCTGCACGCTATTTCACCTCCGATGGCCTGAGTGCCAGCCCCAGCGCGACTTCCCAGCCATACGTCTGCTTCGGCTGGTTCCCTATTGTCCACAGTTCCCAAGGGTTCACGGTTTCGACGGGGGAATTCACCATATCCTCGACGCTGGCCTTGAGCGGCTGAGGGTGGGTCAGGCCGTATCCGCCGATGTATACCTTGTCGGCAACGAACCCCCTCATCTGAGTCGTGGCGAATTTTACAGTCGCCTGCAAGTCCCTCGTGAAGTTCGCGATGTTCCTTCCAGACGGGTCGTCGGTCGCGAATGACTGGGTCGTATTCCTGTAGACTATCCCGTTATCCCTGTAGGACGCTATTATCACGCTGCTTACCAGCCCTGCCAGCGCATAGATGTTGAAACCCGACGGATGATGCGGCCCCATCATGCACCTCAGCATGGCCACAGGGGACGGCTCCACGCCGCTTAGTTTGAGGTTGTGCTTGTGGGCTGCCAGCATTAAGTTCTCTACTGTGGATACGCGCACCGCCGAGGCGAGGCACTGGGTTATCGCGTCCGCAAGCACGTCATCGCCGCCCGGGCCCACCGGCCGGTCGATCAGCGCCACGTCGTAAATGGCCTCTTCCACCGGGATGGGGAAGAACTTGTCGAACTCGAATCGGAAGGATTCCTTTATGTCCGCAAGATCCATCTGCGGCAATTCGACCGTGCGCAATAGAACGTCCTTCGATTGGATGCCGGCATACACCTCGTCGGCCCACTTTCGCCCGACATGTTTTTTAAGGGTTTTGAGATTGTCTTCTATGACTTCCTGATTAGAAAATATCTCCCCTCCGGCCGAACCAGTATCGTATGGGGCGTCTATGCACTCTTCCAGGCGATAGGTCTTCCCGCCCTGTTTTGAAAGCACGACGTACTGCATCATGCCTCCAAAAATAAAGAGGCCCGCTCTGGCTTTGCCATCTTTTTTGCCTAACAGCGCCATCTTGGCACCCCCCTGATCGTGGTGCGTCAACTCGTCTATTATACACGGATATAATCATTGCGCACTATCTTTGTCAAGAAATCATACTGCCAAAATGGAAAAAATCAAGAAACTACAACTTAAAAACGAATTGTATTGATTATATTTCAGTGCATAAAAGTCCTGGCCTCACCAGGCTTCCACGCACCCGTCGGTTCTCGGCTCCGTGGCGCCGACCAGCGTGCCGTATTCCGTCGCGTGGATCATCTGCCCCCGCCCGAATTCGAAGGGATTGGCGGCGAACGAAACTCTGTGCCCCATGCGGCCGACCTCCGCCGCCGCGCATTCGCCGAAGGCGGGCTCGAACGAGACGTCCATGCCGCCCACCCACTGCCATCTCGGGGCGTCGAGCGCCTCCTGCGGGTTCATGTGGAAATCCACGAGGTTCATGACCACCTGCAAATGCCCCTGTGGCTGCATGTAAGCGCCCATCACCCCGAATGGTCCGACCGGGGCGCCGCGTTTGGTGATGAAACCCGGGATTATGGTGTTGTAAGGGCGTTTGCCGCCGGACAGGGCGTTAGGGTGCCCTGCGTTGCGCGAAAAGCACGCCGCCCTGTTGTTGAGCGATATTCCGGTCCCGGGTATGACGATGCCCGAACCGAAGCCATTGAAATTGCTCTGTATGTAGGAGACCATGCTGCCGTCCCCGTCAGCCGTGCAAAGGTAAACCGTGCCCCCGGAGTACGGGTCCCCAGGGCCCATTTCGGCAGCGCGGTCGCCTATCATCCGCCTTCGGCCCGCCAGGTACGGATCGGAAATCAGCTCGCAACTCGGGACGCGCGCGAACTCCGGGTCGGCAACGTAACGCATCGCGTCGGCGAAGCCCAGCTTTATCGCCTCTATCTGCCGGTGGATCGTCTCAGGCGCGCCATGCCCGGCGAAGTCGAATTCGCCGAGGATGCCGAGTGCCATCAGCGCGACTACCCCCTGTCCGTTTGGCGGCATCTCCCACACATCATATCCTTTGTAATTCACCCGCATGGGACTGGTCCACTGAGGCGCGAACGAGGAAAGATCCCCTTCCGAGAAAAACCCGCCGCTTGCCCGGGAGAAACGAATGATTTTTTCGGCGGTCTCGCCGGAGTAAAACGACCGCCCGCCCGTGCCGGCAATCTCCTCGAATGTGCGGGCCATTTCGGGGGCCTTGAAAGTCTCGCCGGGCAGGGGCGCTTTGCCGTCAGGGCAGAACATCTCAAACCATCCGGCGTGGGCATCGCCGGACAGTCCCGAAAATTCCGACGCGGCCTTTTTCCAGAAGCGGGATACGTTCACGGCCACGGCAAAACCGCCCCGGGCATATTCTATCGCCGGGGCAAGCGTTTCAGACAGGGGCAGCCGGCCCATTCGAGACGAGAGCTCGGCCCACGTGCCTGGCGCGCCCGGCACGGTAGCGGCCGCCCAGCCGAAGCGCGGGATTTCGTCCAGATTTAAGGACTTCAGCTTCTCGAGGCTCAGTGACGCGGGAGAGCGCCCGCTGCCGTTTATGCCGTGCAGCCTGCCATCATGCCATATTATCGCGAACGCATCGCTCCCAAGCCCATTCGAGGTTGGCTCGACCACAGTCAGTGCCGCAGCGGTCGCGATGGCCGCGTCGATCGCGTTGCCGCCCTTTTTCAGGATATCCATCCCAGCCGAGGCGGCGAGGGGGTTTGACGTCGCAATCATGCCTCTTGAGCCGTAAACCAGATTTCTTCTCGATGGATACTTGTAGCGAAAAGGGTCGTGTCTCATGCAGGCCTCCCACGATAGCGGTAAATTTTTACGCAAGCATCGATACAGCTATGATAGCATTAATTTGAATGTACAACGAGTGATTTATGGTGTACAATCGGAAAAGTGAGTTGCGCATATAGACTATGGCTGTTGCGGCCTTTAGCCGGGGGCTCAGCCCCGTGCGGCGAAGAATCGTGAACCCCGTCAGGTCCGGAAGGAAGCAGCGGTAAGCGAATCTCTTTGGGCGCCATGGATCGACTGGGCCTCCGGCCAGAGGCCGGAATTGCTTCAATCGCGTTGAGGCTCGCCGGTCACTGGGAAATAGACGCGCAAGTGGGTGACGGCTTTGAGCGCGTCATCGGATTTTCCTGCGGCGATCGGGAGCCGTGTCCAAGCCCCTCCGTTGAGCCTTGCGAGCACGAGTGATTTTCTGCCGTAAGTGGACCACAGGTCCCACATAGCCTCTTTCCTGCCGGGGCCTGGGACAAACCCTCCCTCGAAAAGCGGGGCGGTTCCTCCCATCATGGATTTGCCGTCTGCCGGGCCTAATATCATCCACTGGGTCATCTGCCACGCGCTCTGCATCTCCTTTGAATTCAGCGCGTGATCCCAGGGGATTATCTGAAACCCGCCAATGGTTCCATAATCCGACGTGCTGATGTCTATGACCCCCGAGTGGTTCGCCCTGATTCGGCCTGGCCACTGATACAGCGTCCCCTCGAAACGCCCGACTCCACCGAGCGGCCTTATCACTCTGGCGATCACGTCGGCGCCCGAACGCCGCCAAGCTACGACGCGCCCCCCAGGCCTGTTCTCGAAATCCACCATGTAGGGCGCGTCCCTTTCGAACACCTCGAATACCAGCACGTCCCCTTCCTCGGGGAGAGCCGCTTCGAGGGGGATGACGCCGGTTGGGGTCAGGACGGATATCTTCGTTCCGACGGGAGGCGCCCACGCGCCGAAAAACGACGTGCCTCCCTTGCAGTCGAGCACTATGGCAGCGCCGGGCCCGGCGGCGGGCGCTATGGTCTCGCTGGGCAGCACGCTCATGGTGCGCCCCTGCCCTTCTTCCACGCTCATCAGTATATGCACCGCGTTCACCGCCGAAGCTGTCACCGCGCCGGGGCGCCCCCACGCGCTGGCGGTGTAGCTCGGCCATCTCGTGCGTTCCGGCAGCGCGTCCACCCGACCGATGGCATACTCCGCGCCGTCCCGCAGCACGGCGCGGACGATTCCGCCCCTCTCGAAGGGCAGGTATATCTTGTAAAGGGGTTCGGCGTCGCTTGGCTGGCCTTCCGCAAAAGCCTTGAAGGATAAGGCAAAAAATACTGGCAAAATAAAAACGGCGAAAAGAATTTTTTTCATCTCCGCACCCCTCATGAAAATTTAGAAACCCATTCCCCGATCGCCGGCAAATTAGCCGGGACGAACCATATCGCCCATATATTGCCGAATGCGTGGAACAGAGTGGACGTCGCTATATTCCCGTGGCGCTCCCTCAGGCATCCCATGACCGCTCCGGGGAAGAACACGGCGCATATGAACGGGGCGCGCGCCACGAACACATGGGCGGAAGCGAATATCGCGCTTGTAAATGTTATCGACGCAACGGCGCCGAATTTTTTGCGAAATAGCGGCTGAACCCACCCCCGAAAAAATATTTCCTCGATGATCGCCGCTGAGACGCCGCTTACCGCGAGGTTAAGCGTGCGGGAGGCCGAGCTGTGCCGTGGCAGGACTTCGTCGGGCCAGTTCATGGCAACTGCCGTGAGAAGCGCGAGGACCGAAGCCGTCACGACCGCGCACTCGCACAAGCTCCTCGGGGAAGCCTTCCACGAAAGGCCGTAGGATTCGGGCGATTCGCCCCTGCGGCGGCACCACAGAAATGGGGCGTAAACCAGAATTACCCCCGCCAGGGCTGGGATGACTCCGGCTAAGCGCACTTCGAACAGATGCCGTAATAAAAAATCTCCGCGTATTCCACCGACGAGATGCCCTCGATTGGGGTGAGAGAGCTTGCGATGTCGAATTCGACTGGTATGTCGAAGACATGCTTGCAGCTCTTGCACATGAAGTGCCCGTGGGGCGTCATCTTCGGGTCGAAATAGACCTTTTTTTCGTCTATGGAAAGTATGCGCAGCATTGAGCCCTTTGCCAGAAGCTGCGCAGTGCTGTAAACCGTTGCTATCGAGAGCGTCGGATAATCGGGCTTCAATTCGAGGAATATGCGCTCGGCGGACGGATGGTCGTTCCTGTTTTCGAGCGATTTCATTATCGCTATCCGCGTTGCCGTCACCTTGGCGCCGGTGCTCTGCAAATATCTTATTCCGTTATCTACTGTCAGCATGGCAAGCTCGCCCCCGTATTTTATAGTAAATGATAATTATTTTAAATTCATTTGCGATTATCTTATAAAATATCAAAATTGTACAGCGCAAATTTATCCCTAATTTAGCGGATTCTCTCGGGTTATTTTTCCAGCTCGTCCATGAGGGAGTCGATTTCGCGCGACACGCTTGATTTTTTCGCCGCGTCTATCTCGAACGACGTCTTGAGCCAATCGCCTTCCCTCGCCCCTTTCGGCAAAAACGCGCGCGGTAATTCGATGGCGCCCGCATTGTCCCCTTCTGCGATCAGGGTCGCGAACCCTTCCGTCATCCTGTCCACGAAAAAATACATGCCTTTATGCCTCCTATCGTTGCTCTGCGGTGATCGTGCGCCCGTCGGTTTCGAGCCTCACTTCCCCGTCTGCTGTGGAATAAGCCCGCACCCCGTATTTGCGCAGCAGATCCGTCACCTTGCGATGGGGGTGGCCGTACGAGTTGCCGCGGCCATAAGATAAAATAGCTATATCAGGCGAGACTTCCTTCAGAAAACGCTCGTCTGTGCCGTTGGCGCTTCCGTGGTGGGCTATTTTCAGCACAGTGGCGCGCGGAAATTTTCCGACGCTGCGGCGTTCCGCCTCTTCCATGTCGCCGGTCATCAAAAACGAGACGTCTTTGTATGTGACGCGCAGGACGATGGAGTTGTTGTTCGCGTCGCTGTTTGTGCCGCGAATCGCCTTGGCCGGCGCTATCACCTCTATCAGCGCGTCGCCGATAGGTTCCCTGTGCCCCGCTTTGGGGCGCTCGAAGCGGATGCGCTTGTCGCGGATGCTCTCGAGCATGGAGCGCTGCACCTCCGAGCCGTGGTTGTAGCCGCTGTCCCAGAACCGTTCGATCGGGAACTCCTTTATAATTTCGGCCATGCCCCCGATGTGGTCCTCGTGCGGGTGAGTCGCCACCGCGATGTCGATTTTCTCCACTCCGAGCCTCCTGAGCCTCGACGCAAGGCTTGGGCCGGACTTTCTCGTCCCCGCGTCAACCAGGACGTTCGTGCCGTCCGGAAAGTGAAAGAGATACGAATCCGCCTGGCCAACGTCGAAGGCGTAAAGGGTAAGCCCGCTGCCAAAAAATTTCGGCAGCTCGATGACCGACAAAATGGCAATGATCAAAAAAACCGCTGCCTGGAGTATCGTCAGTCTTTTATTTCTGGCGCGTTTTGCCATCTCAGGTCAGTCCTTCACGCGGCGCATTGCCGAACGCATGCGTCTTTTTCGAGGCGCGATGAGCCACGCCCGGTGGCGCGCTTCGCATCCGGCTCAGCGGTTCCTGACAAACCCAATGTATTGATAAAACAGCACTGATTGCTCTAACTGCGGTTCCCTGCTGAACATCACCGACACGTTCGTGAAGCGCCACATGTAGTCGCCGTTGCTGTGTACCGTCTCTTTCCCGAACAGATCGAGCGCCGCGTCGAGCAGCGCGTCCTCGTTCTCCTCGCCTTTGGCGACCACCGCCACTTTCGACAGCTTCCCTCCTATGAAGATATACTCCACGGAATCGAGCTTGGCTTCGCCGAAGGACATGTCCTCTCCCTTTCTGGCGCATGAGACCTCGTCCCCGTCGTCCTCGCTGTACAGAGTCTCCATCTCGCCCGAGACGGACTCCAGGCTCTGCTGCCACTTGATCCCCCTGAAATCGGCGGGCTCGGCCAGCGGGTCTGCCAGATACTCCTCCTGAGACGGGCTTGCGGACGCGAAAAGCAACAGCAGGAAAAGAGCCAGGATTATTTTTTTCAAAGCCGCCGCACCTCCCAAATCAATATACTTCATGAGCTCTGTATTTTTATATCCGCAGTTATGCCGTTTGTTATGCGCAGCAGCTCTGCCGGAGTTATGGGGAAAAAATCGTGGTCCGTGCCGGCCGCCGACCACACGACGTCGTGTTCGAAGAGATCGGCGTCCAAAAACGCTTTCAGTGGCGCCGGATAGCCGACCGGCGGCACCCCTCCGGGAGAAAACCCCGAAAATTCCCTTATGGCCTCGGCGGAGCCCATGCGGATCTTCCTCGCGCAAAGGAGCCGCTTCACTTTTTTGCCGTCCACCCTGTTAGCGCCGGACATCAGGGCAAGCGCCCATTCGCCGCTGTCCGTTACGAACAGCAGGCTTTTCAGTATTTTTTCGGGAGGAGCGCCCACTGCCTCCGACGCGTCCTCGACAGTGAAAATGGTCCGCTCCGAGTGCGTTATTTGCGAGGCGCACCCGGCGCTTTCGAGAAATGCCCTCACGCGCCCGACGGGGTCGCTCATATCGGGCGGGCGCATGATCACCGCGTCCCCCCTTCGCCAGGCTCGGACGGATAAAGAAGCCTGTACGCCTCGATGTTCCGAAGCACCGCTTTTACGTAGCCTCTGGTCTCTCGGTAAGCGATGTCCTCGATCCACTCGGCCATGTCCGCGATCGGCGCTTTGCTCCACCTCGAAACCGGCGAGCCTCCCGCGTTGTAGGCGGCAAGTGACAGAGGGGGTTCCTTGAATCGGGCGAACAGCCCGGCCAGATGGTTCGCGCCGAGCATTATGTTGTCCTGAGGCCGCAGGTACGCGTCTTCCGACATCGCCATTTTTTTCGCCTCCCCCCGCGCCGTCGCCGGCATGAGCTGCATGAGCCCGTACGCACCGGCGCTGCTCGTGACGTCGGGCTGGTAAAGGCTCTCCTGCCTCATGACGCCCCAGATTATCTCGGGTGCGACCCCTGTTTTTTTAGACGCCTCCATGACAGGGCGTTCGTATGCGCGCGGATAGGACATCTTCAGCAGCTCCGCCGAAGCCAGTTCGCCGGGCGGGATGACTTTTCGGAGGACGGAGAACGTGCGAGATGCCGCCGAAAAATCCTCCTCCCACAGAGCTATCCGCGTCGCCCTGAAGAGCGCGGGTATATCCGCGCTGGTCGCGTCTTCCGCCGAGATGCCGGCGCCTTCGAGGCGGGCGTATGTCACAAACCCCCACTCCAACAGGTCGCTCGAAGCGACGTAGCTCTGCGGTATGGGATCCGCCTTTATCCCTCCGTCCGGGTTCGCCAGGAACGTGTGGTATTCGGCGGGCCAGCTCTCGGCCAGTTTGTCTTTCACCCTGCCAGCGGCCACCGGGCTGTTTAATTGCTCGAGCGCCCTCGACTGCCAGTAAAGAAGCCTTGACGCCAGCTCGGAGTTCTTGAGCAGGGGGGAGTATCCGGACGCCCATTGCTCGTAAGCGGCCTTATAGTTTTTGCCCTTCCAGAATTTCCAGCCTCGCTCCCAGCGAATCGAAGCCGCCTGCGTCGTGGCGGCGTGAGACTCGAACAGCTTTTTTTCGGCGAGGCTGGCCTCCGATTGGTCTCCTAGCTTAATTATCCCCGCCAACGCGTCCGCCGCAACTTCGGGGTAGTCTTTCTCCCTGGCGTCCGCTATTTTGTCCAAAAGTTTTATCAAGTCGCTTTTTTTGACGCGTTCCGCGAAGTTCAGGAGTCGCTGCACCGACCTCTGCGGGTAGTCGAACCCCGTTAAGGCGATGTCGGACCAGATTGAGTACGCGAGGTCGTTTTTTTTCTCGCGGAAA
This sequence comes from Synergistaceae bacterium, assembly GCA_031274465.1. Lineage (GTDB taxonomy): Bacteria > Synergistota > Synergistia > Synergistales > Synergistaceae > JAIRKI01. The sequence continues at coordinate 9,233 of JAISQC010000166.1, forward strand.
GCCGAGTACGCCTGATAATACCTTGCCGCTTCACCGTATTCGATGTCCCTAGAAGCGAGCTCGAAATGCGCTCCCGCCCGCGAGTACTGTTTGCCGATGTACGCGACGTGGCCGAGCGCGTACTCCACCAGACTGCTGGCGCCAGAGGCGCCCTTGGACAGCATTGCCAAGGCTCGCTGGTCCGCCGGCGAATCTATGAGCAGTGCGGCGGCCTCGTCATCGCTCGCGCCGCCGAGTTCCATAAGCCGCGAAAGGGCCTCCCTGGCCCGCTTTTTGTCCGGGGCCAGCTCGTACATCCTCCTGAGCCACACCAAGGCCTCCTCCTGTTTCGAGAGGTCGCTTGCAAGGCGGGCCATCGCGTACGCCAGATAATACCTGAGCGAAGGGGGCGTATTCGCGCCCCACGCCGCCGTCCCTCTTTCGAACGCCTCGTCTTTCCTGCCGGTGCGTTCGGCGCCGAGAATGACGAGCATATCAGCGTAAGCACGTAGGTCATCTGGAAGATCATGTTGTATCCTCTCCAGAATAGCGGAGCCTTCTTCGTATCGGCCCTGTAGCCAGAGCCCGTTGACGTAGATGGACTCCTCGCGGGCGGACAGCGGGGCGGGGGGGTTGCCCGAAGCATCCGGGGACGCGGCGGACGAGTAGATTTCGTCCATCTCGTTCCAGTTGCGCGCCCAAAACGCGGATTCCATATCCGCGCTGGCCGGCATCGGCATCGAGAGCAGTAGCGCCGTCAGAGCGGCTGCCGCCAAAATAATTTTTCTGGAGAGACTGTGCATGGATTTCGTTCCACCTTCCTGTGAGTATGATGATTCTGCCCGCCCCGGCTTGCCGGATGCTGATCGTTTAGCCGTCGCCATTGGCGCTATGGCCTCCCTGGCCTCGTTCGAGGAGGTCCTGCTGTCTCCCAAGCCGGGCTTGGTCTGCCCCGACTCGGCCGGAAGCCACTCCGACATGAACTGGGCGACGTTCGCGGCAGGAGCGTCCGCTTTGGCCCCATTCTGGCGAGTTCAGGCTCTCGAGGGGGCGCGTTTTCCACATTATAAACCATTGGAAGAGCTTGGGGCGAATCTGCGTCTCGTCGGGCGCGAGATGGAAAGCGCGATGTTCGAGGCGACCGGCGGTGTCAACACACACAAGGGCCTCATTTTCGCCTTATCGCTGATTGTCGGCGCTTCGGGGCTGTGTTTTTCGCGCGGCCGAACCTCGAAGGATAGCGTGTTGAAAACGGCCGGCGATTTGATCCGCGCATCGGTGACCGAAGAGATGGAAGACATCGGGCGCAGGGGGAGGCGAGGGGAGGAACTGACGCACGGGGAGAAAATTTATTTCCTCCATGGCATCGGAGGCATAAGGGCGGAGGCGAAGAACGGGTTCCCGTCGGTAAAGAAGGGGCTGGACGCGCTCGAAGAAGCCGTGTCGCGGGGCGCGGCCCTGCGGGATGCCGCTATAAGTGCGCTGCTCGTCTTGATGGCGGAATGCGAGGATACCAACGTTATGCACAGAGGGGGGGTGAGGTTCTGGAGCGGCGAATATAAAGAGATGACTCGGGATGCTATGGCAAAGTTCGATCCCGTGGACCCGAGGTTCTACGAGTCCGTGAGATATCTGGACAAACGCCTGATAGAGCGCGGGGCAAGCCCCGGAGGTGCGGCCGATCTGCTAGCCTGTACACTTTTCATGTATCGTAGTATAATATGAGGCAACAGCTTGGAAATGCTCTAAAAAACTAAAGGGGGAAAAATCAATGAGCCTTGGGTTGAGATTACGCACGCTTAGAAAAAATGCGTCGCTTACGCAACAGAAACTTGCTGACAACGTCGGGGTCAGCCGCATCTATATACAAGCTTTGGAGAGCAACCGGCGCGTGCCGTCGATCAAACTGCTTTACCGCATTGCGGACGCGCTGTCCGCGAAGGTGAACGACATCGTTGACGAGTATCCGTCGAAGGGGAGCAGACTGCAGCTCGAGGAGCTGCTTTCGAGCGGAGAGGTCGATGTCTGGTTCCGCAAGAAGAGGCTCTCCGAGAGCGACCTGCGAAGGGTGGAGCGCGTGATCGACGCAGTGCTCGAAGAGTGGGAAGACGAAGACTGCAAAGCCGTTGGCGCAAAAAGGGGTGCCAGGAGCGGGAGGGCGAAGAACCCTGCCTGACCGAGAAGGGGCGGGCGATAATTTCGGCGATGCGCCCGAATTTCCCGTGCCGCCCGAGAAGATACCCGATTGGGCCGACAAAGAGGCCGCCATGTGGCGGGGGCTTGGCAATTTCGATCTGGAGGTGAGGGCGGAAGAGCGTTCCGGACTCGTGGTCGAAATTCGCCAGACCCCTCTGCCGGAAAGCGTGTGGGGCATGCACATAGCGCGGGGCAAACGCGTCAGGCTATGCGTGAATAGCTCGCTCCCTCGCGTGTGGAGGCGCTTCGCGCTTTTTCACGAGCTATATCATCTGATTGCCCACACCGAGGGCGAGTATTTCTGGTCTCAGACCTTCAACCCAATCTCCCGTTTCGAGAGCGAGGCGGATATGTTCGCGTGGGCCGCGATATGGCCGGAATGGACAGAAGGAGAGTAGCTTTTTTCATACCGGGGCGCGGGTGCGGGCGTCGGTGCGTCTATTGCGACCAGTTGGCTATAACCACGGACGCCGGGGGCGGCGAATCCGTAACCCCCGGCGCGGTGCGCGAAACCGTGGCCGCCATGACTGGTCCGGTCGAATTGTGTTTTTTCGGAGGCAGCTTCGCCCGGGTGGAGCGAGCGGCGTTTGTCGCGTTCCTCGACGCGATACGCGCCGCGCGCCCGGGGAGCGCCGTCACATTTTCGTCGTATCCGGGCGATTTCGACGGCGAGTACGGGCGCCAGACCGCTCAAATCTTGAAAAGATACCCCATAGGAACCATAGAGCTGGGCATACCGTCGCTCGACCCAAATGTGCTGAAAATGTGCGGGAGGGATGATGACCCCGAGAAAATAAAGCGCGCGGTGGTTTTTTTGCGCGATCTAGGCTTCCGTCTGGGCATTCAGATGATGATCGGGTTGCCGGGGCAGTCCGCGGGCGGCGCGATGCGGGACGTCGAAACCCTGGCGGCGCTCATGCCCGAAACGATCAGCTGGGACTTCAGGCTGTACCCCTGCCTGGTCCTGCGGGGGACCGAGCTTGAGGCCATGTGGGCGCGCGGCGCCTATCGCCCGCTCGGATTGGACGAGGCCGCGCGTTTGAGCGGAGTGCTGTTGCTGGCTGCCGAAAAATTGGGCTTCAACGTGATAAGGGTTGGGCTCATTGATTCGGAGAGCCTGAAAAAGTCCGTGGCGGCGGGACCGTATCACCCGGCTTTCGGCGAACTGGCGATGTCCGAAAAGCTGGCACTCGAGATGTTCAGCAAGAACCCTCGCGGCCCGTGGGAGATCGGACAGCGGAACATATCGTTGCTCACGGGGCACGGCGGAAGGGGGATAAAGCGCCTCGCCGAGCTGGGCGGGATGACCCCGGAGGAAGCGATGTCGGCTGTCTGTAGGATATGAAAACCCCGCGTCCGTCAGGCCGCGGGGTTGCAAGACGCCGAATGGCGCGCCATGGCTTGCGCGTTCGCGACTAATCGTTTAGCGCCACCTCGTGCTGGTGCGGTAGAAATTGTGGCGCATGCCCCTTTTGCCGTCCTTGTCCTGCTCCGCCAGCCTTCGCTCCGTGTAGCGCGAGAACTTTACGAACGGGAGGCCGATTATGAGGTATATCAGCGCCACCATTATCCCGGGGCCGAAATAGTCGTAGTACGTCGCCGCAAGCTGTCCGTACGCTTTTGTGAGGTCAACCATGGTTATTATGGAGACCAGCGACGAGTCTTTCAGCAGCGATATGAAGTCGTTCGTTATTGGAGGGATCACGACCCGTATCGCCTGTGGAAGCGTCACCTCGCGCATCGACTGCCACCGGGTCATCCCAAGCGCCAAAGCCGCCTCCCATTGCGTGGGCGATATGGCGAAAAGGCCCGATCTGTAAATTTCCGCCTCGTAAGCGGCGTAATTTAGCCCCAGCCCTATCGCCCCGGCCCAAAATGGAGACAGCTTTATCCCGATGTTCGGAAGCCCGTAGAAGATGAAGAACAGCTGTATCAAAACCGGCGTGCCCCGCATGAATTCGACGAAGGCGGCGGCGATCAGCGCCATCCATTTTGGCGCGAAGACGCGCGTTATGGCGAGCGCCAGGCCGAGAGAGATGGCTATCAGCATCGCGGTTATGGAGACTTGCAGCGTGACTATCGCTGCCCGGCCGAACGCCGGAAGCAGGGATGCGTACCTTTCAAGCCTCTTTCCCAACGTCAGCTCGGGGCGGTGGCTCTGCGCCCACTCGTCGTATCTGGTCATCTCGACCTTCCGGGGATCGTAGTCGTTGAACTCGGCCGCCATTACGAGGCTCCACAGGTTCCACCTGTCGTATATCTCACGCAGCTTGCCGGAATCCCTGAGGTAGACGATGGCCTCGTTGACCTTCGTCAGCAGCTCTTTGTTCTCCTTCGTCACGGCGATTGCGTAGATTATCTCGCCGATTGGCGGGCCGACGAACTTTATCTCCGGGTTGAACCCTGCGGAGTATATGGCGATCGGCGAGTCGAAGAGCGCGGCGTGGAGCCGACCGTTGGCAAGATCCTCGTAGGTGTTGGCCTCGACGATGTAGGTGCGTATGTCGACGTCGCCCAATTCTTCCAGCACTATCTGCGCGTAGCTCTCCTTGAGCGTCCCGACGACCTTTCCACGGCAGCTCTCGAGGTCTGTGATGTCTTGGTTCTCCTTGCGCACCGCCAGTTGGAGGAACGTCTTGTAGTAGGGGATCGAGAAGTTCACCGTCTCCTCGTGTTCCGGCGTGACCTCCAGCCCGTTTATGGCGATGTCGTAGAGGTCGCGCTCCAAGCCCGGTATCAGGTTGTCCCACGCGTTGTTGACGTATTCCGGCGTCATCCCGAGATATGCGCAAAGTTCGTTCACTATGTCCACCTCGAACCCGATCAGCTCGTCGGTGTTCTCGGGGTTCGGGAACATGTACGGGAACCCGCCCTCTGAATCCCCGCCCCAACGGAGCGTCTCGCCCCCCTCGGCATGGGGGGAGGCGAGCGCAAAGCAGAGCAGCATGGCGGCGCAGAGCGCCGCGCCGGCAAATTTTTTCATCAGTAGTTCACCGCCGTTTCGGTCCCAGTGAAGTGCCTCAGGAACTCTTTCGTCCTGCTGTTCCTGGGGTTCGTGAAGAGGATATCTCCGTCGTCGTACTCGACGATCTCGCCCCTGTCTATGAAGACGATGTAGTCGGACGCGTCGCGGGCGAACTTCATCTCGTGCGTGACTATTATCTGAGTCATCCCCTCGGAATCCAGGTCCTTCATGACTTGCAGGACCTCGCCCACGAGCTCCGGGTCGAGCGCGCTCGTAGGCTCGTCGTACAGCATGACTTTCGGGTTCATCGCCAGAGCCCGGGCGATCGCCGCGCGCTGGCTCTCTCCCCCGGAAAGCGTCGATGGGTACTTTCCGGCGACCGATTCGAGCCCGACTTTGGCAAGCAGGCCCATGGCTATCTCCCTGGCTCTTTCCTCGGGCATTTTCTTGACCACGAGCGGGGCCAGCATTATATTCTGAATCACCGTCTTGTGGGGAAAGAGGTTGTTGTAGCCTTGGAACACCATGCCGACCTCAGCGCGCATCCTGTGCGCGGTGTCCAGCATCTTTTCGTCGGGCTTCTGCCCGATGCCGGCCCGCGACAGCTCGACGTCGCCTATGCGTATATAGCCCGAGTCCAGCAGCTCGAGGCAGTTGAGGCAGCGGAGAAGCGTGGATTTTCCGCATCCCGACGGACCTATCAGTGAAACGAGGTCCCCTTCCTTTATGTTGATGGATATGTTGTTGAGCACTCCCTTGCCCTCTCCGTCCTCGAAGCTCTTGCAGAGGTTTTTCACGACGATGAGGGATTCTTCCGGCTGATTGACCATAGCCCATGTCGCCTCCTTGCTAAAATTATCGTTATCGAAAAAGATGATAAAGCGACGCGCAGACGCTAAAAATCAGCTTCCCGCAGGCGGGCGTCAGCGTCGGAGGTCTGTGGATGGGCCACAGGCTATGAAAGCCACTGGGTTGAGGCAAAAAAAATGCGCACGAGTCGTCATTCGTGCGAACCTTGTTCCAAGAAGTGATTTTTGCAGGGTTTCAAGTTGTTTTATCAAGATTTTTGCCGAAATATTCGCAAAAACATTTCGGCCCCGGCGAAGTTCGCCAACCCGGGGTTTTTTCAATTTGGTCTCACCTCCCTGTTTGTTTAAGGAACCAGCAGTTCCTCATAATTTACTAGTGGCATAGTGTAGTTGTTTTATCACCGCAATGCAATAGGCCAAT
>JAISQC010000271.1 GCA_031274465.1 Synergistaceae bacterium
GCCTCTATGCCGAGGCCGGTTATCGCCTGAAAGTTGTCTATCTCAAGGAAGGCGAGCCCAAGCTCGTCCGCGCGCCTCACGATGGCCTCGCCCAGCGGGTGCTCCGAACCCTTCTCCGCGGACGCCGTTATCTGGAGCAGAAGGTTCTTCGCCTCCTCGCCGTCTCCCTGCGAGGAAACCACGTCCGTCACTTCCGGCTTGCCCTCCGTGATGGTCCCGGTCTTGTCGAACACTATGGTGTCGATCCTGTGCGCGGTCTCAAGCGCTTCCCCGCTCTTGAAGAGAATGCCGTACTCCGCGCCCTTGCCCGTGCCGACCATTATCGCCGTCGGGGTGGCAAGGCCCAGCGCGCATGGGCAGGCTATGATGAGGACCGATATGAATATGGTGAGCGAGAAGGGAAAGCTGCGCTCCATGAAGTACCACGCGACCGCCGCCAGCACTGCTATCACGCAGACGACCGGGACGAAATACCCCGCCACTATGTCCGCCATCTTCGCGATGGGCGCCTTGGAGCCCTGAGCGTCCTCCACGAGCTTTATTATCTGCGCCAATGCGGTGTCGCTGCCGACCCTCGACGCCTCGAAGCGGAAAACGCCGTTTTTGTTGATCGTGGCGGCGTACACCCTGTCACCGGCTTTTTTGTCGAGCGGCATGCTCTCCCCCGTCAGCATCGACTCGTCAACCGCCGAATGACCTTCGGTGATCACGCCGTCTACCGGTATCTTCTCCCCCGGCCGCACGAGAAGGACCTGGCCGATCTCGACCTCGTCTATCGGTATCTCGACCTCTTTGCCGTCCTGTATAAGGGTAGCCGTCTTCGGGGCAAGGCCCATGAGCTTCTTGATGGCCTCCGAGGTTTTGCCCTTGGACACGGCTTCGAGCGACTTGCCCAAGAGGATGAGCGCTATGATCACCCCTGCCGACTCGAAGTACATGTTGTCCACCGCTTTGAAGTTGCCAAGCGTTATCTGATACGTGGAGTAGAAGCTGTACAGCACCGCCGCCGCCGTCCCTATCGCTATTAGCGAATCCATGTTCGGGCTTCCCTGGGCGAGAGCCTTGAAGCCGACAGTGTAGAACCTGCGGCCCACCGCCACTATCGGCAGGACGAGGACGATCTCTGCCAGAGCGTAGTTCAGCGGGTAATTCATCGGGCGCAGAATGGATGGGAACGGGAGCCACCACAGCATGGGCACCATCGGTGCCATGGCTATGTAAAGTAGCGGCAGGCCGAATATCGCGGCAACCGTGAAGCGCCTCCATAGGGAGCGTATCTCCGCGTTCTTCCGAATGCGGTCCTCGTCCACGGCGCCGTGCTTCTCGGCCTCGAGCGCGCGATAGCCCGCGCGCTCTATGGCCTCTTTCATCTGAGACAGCTTCGCTTTGCCCGGGTCGTACGAGACGGTCGCGCGCTCCGTCGCGAAGTTGACGGAAGCTGAGATCACCCCGTCCAGCCTTCCAAGTATCTTCTCGATCCGCATCGCGCAGGCGGCGCAGGTCATGCCGCCTATCGGTATGGCAACCTCGTGCTTCTGCGTCTCCTCAGCCGCGCTGTAGCCTATGTCGGACACTTTGCCGCGCACGTCGGAGAGCGAAACCAGCCCTTCGTCGTACTCAACGGTGAGCTTTTCCGTGGCAAAGTTGACCGAAGCCGCAGCCACGCCGCTCAGCTTCCCGATAGCTTTTTCTATTCGTTTCGCGCAGGCGGCGCACGTCATGCCGCTGATGCTCAATGTGTCTTTGCTCATGTCATGTTCTCTCCCGTATTTTTTATGATGTTTTTTTCACAATCTCATCTGGCGCAGCATGGGCACCCGCCGAGCGGCGCCGGCTCGCCGGTGGCGTAACTTTCCGTTTCCGCCGCCTCAGCCACGCTGGCGCCGGGCAAAGCCTGCGACGTCGGGGCGCCCGGGGCCAAGTCTCCCCCATCGACGACGGTTATCCTGCCCCTTATCATGCCCATCCAGCAACTATACCTGTAAGTGCCGGCCTTCGTCGGCGTGAACTCGATGACGTTGTCTCCGACCGAGAGCCTTTTTTCGATCCCGAACGCCGGTATCACCAGAGCGTTGTTGCATCCGTTGATCGTCCCCTGCGCGGCCCTCAGGTTCCACTTCACGGGAGACCCGACTTTTACGGTGATGGATGGATAGCCATACCCTTTGAGGTCCGTGACGATCTCCTGCACGGCGCCGGGCACCGCTATCGCGGGCGCCGCGCCGCCGGGCGCCGCGCCTCTTGCCGTCGTTAGCCCGCCGGCGAATGCCGGGACTGACGCTTCGCTGAAATCGGAGAGGGCCATGCCGTTGCTGAACATGGCGACGCCCATCACGATGACGACCATCGCGCCCGCTTTCATCACGCGCCCGGTGAATTTTTTGCCGATGATGGAACTGAACGCGCCAAGGCCGAACATCAGCGGCGCCGTGCCCATGCTGAACGCGAGCATCGAAGCCGCCCCCTGCAGCGCGCTGCCAGTGGACAGCGCGTAAAGCTGCATGGCCTGTAGGGGGCCGCACGGCATGAGGCCGTTCAGTAAGCCGACGTAGAGCGGCCCTCTGCCATTCTTGCCGTTTTCCACCCTGTCTGCCAAAAATTTCGGCAGTCTGGGCGCGAACCGGCGCAGCGGGCTGAATATGCCGAGCATGTTGATGCCTATTATGACCATGAACACCCCGGCGATGAGCTGGACTATACCCCTGGCCGCGCCGGTGAAGCTCACCGCCGACCCGAGCGCCCCGACCGCCCCGCCTATCGCCGTGTACGACGCGACTCTCCCCGCGTTGTACAGCAGGCTCGGCCTGACGCTCGAAAAACCGGCGGAATTCGGCGTTTCCCTGCCGCACTCGCCCTGCCCGCAACTGCCGAGGCACTGGGATATGTTGATGCCCCCGCACATCGCGATGCAGTGGACCGAAGTCAAAAGCCCCACGACGAAGAGCGCGCCGTACCCCATGCCCGACTCGGCCTGCGGGAAGAAGTTGAAGGCGCTGCCAAGCAACCCGCCGCCCGAGCGCTGCAACAGCATGTAAACGGCCAGGACGAGGAGAGCGACCCCGGCTGCCTGTCTCGCGTCGAACCGCTCACCGGCGGCATTCGCAAGGACTTTGTAGTCAAGCCCTTCAATCGCCGCCCTGATCTGCGATTCGCCCGTCTCTTTCGGATCGAAGACGACCTCGGCAGTCCCCCGGGGATAGCTCGCTTCTGCCGACCGGACGCCCTTGACGCGGCGCAGCCCTCTTTCTATGGTGCGTTCGCAGCCCGCGCAGGTCATGCCCCCTATGCGGAAGACTTCCGTCCTCAGATTTTTATCGGTTTTTTCGGTCATAAAAACACTCTCCCCAATTTTTGATCGACCCTGACGCAAGATTATCCTTATAATGTGGAGATTTTATGAAGGAAAGCTCAAACAGATTGGGGCGCATCGCGATAATTATACATCTTATAGGCGCGGCGCCGCGCGCAGCTTTTCCGGCCCAGCTTGCCTCAAAACAGGGTAAATGTGTCATAATGAGCGCGCATCCGAAGGCTGAAACGGAGGCGACATATATGCGGGCATCCGACGCGGAAAAGCGGGATTACGTGGAATTCGTGAGGGAGCTGATACGAAGGCCATCCCTCACCGGCGACGAGGGGGCTGCTGCCGATTTCGTCCTGAATGCGCTCAAGGGGATCGGCGTTTCGTGTTACGCCGACGAGGCTGGCAACGTCGTCGGGGAAGTGCCATGCGGGAACGGGCCGACAGTGCTGCTCAACGGACACCTCGACGTCGTCCCCGCCGGAAACCCGGATGCGTGGGCGCCGTATTCTCCCTTCGGAGGCGATGTGGACGGCGACCTGATCATAGGTAGGGGCGCCTCGGACTTCAAGGCCGGGCTGGCGGCCCAGTTCTTCGCCCTGAAGCGCTTCAAGGAGCGCATCGACGCGGGGGCGAGGTACGGCGGCACGCTGATTTTCTCCGCAGTTGTGCACGAGGAAGCGGCCGAAATGCTGGGGATGCAGGCACTCATCGAGGAAACGCTTCCGAGGCGCGGGCAGAGCGTGGATTTGTGCATTTTGTGCGAGCCGACCTCGGGCAAAGTCGCCCTGGGCCATCGCGGCAAGGTCGAGCTCGTGGCGACCACCCACGGCAAAACGGCGCACTCGTCTCAGCCTCATCAGGGCGTCAACGCGCTTCAAAAAATGATACCGGTCATGGAGTATGTCTTTGGCGAAATGCCGGGCAAATTGAAGAGCCACCCCGTGCTCGGCGACAGCTCGATCACCATCACCGACTGCGTTGTAAAGCCCGGGTCGCAGAGCATCGTGCCCGACACGTGCGAGATATCCATCGACAGGAGATACATGCCGGGCGAGGCGATCTGCGACCTGATAGCCGAGTTCGACGAGCTGTTCGCCAGAATCGCGGCCACGGACCCAGAGTTCAAAGCGGACGCGCGCCCCCGCGCTTACCATGAGCGCACCTACACGGGCTACGAACGGACTGTGGACAAGTACCACCCAGCGTGGATCACCGACGCGAACCTGCCGATCGTAAAGACCGCGCTCGGCGCGCTGCGCGCGGCCGGTTTGGAGGCGGAAACCGTCTTCTGGAAGTTCGGCACTGACGGCAGCATGACTGCCGGCATTCACGGCATTCCGACGATCGGGTATTCCCACGCCGAAGAGAAGTGGGCGCATCAGCCCAAAGAGCAGGTGTC
>JAISQC010000278.1 GCA_031274465.1 Synergistaceae bacterium
CGCGCATCGGCGAGATGCCGGCGGATTTTCTGATCGCCCGCGGGTTTCGCGTTTTTCAGATCGAAGCGCCAATCGATCAGTTGATAGAAGCGATATGGGACGGGAACGAAATGGAAAAAGACGAGGAGAGCGGTTGAGGCCATGACTACGGCGAGCGAGACACGAACGGTCCTCAAAGTGAGCCAGATGCACCCGTGCTTCTCGGGCGCGGCTCACAATAAATACGGCAGGCTTCACCTCCCTGTGAGCGCGTCGTGCAACATAGGGTGCCGTTTTTGCAGGAGGGCCTTCAACACGGATGAGGATCGCCCCGGGGTATCGGCTGGGATATTGCCTCCGGATGGGGCAGTCGATACCGTCCGGGGCGCGCTGGAGCTGTGCCCCGAGATAACGGTCGTGGGCATCGCGGGGCCAGGCGACACGCTCGCCTCGGATTCCGCGATAAACGCCTTCCGCGCCGTCCACAGGGCCTACCCGGAGCTGATCATGTGCATGAGCACGAACGGCCTGATGCTGCCCGACAGGGCGGAGGAGCTGGTCGAGGTCGGGGTAAAGTCCGTCACTGTGACGGTAAACGCGGTCGATCCGAGCGTGCTTGAGAAAATAGTGGCATACATCGTATGCGACGGACGCAAGTTGACCGGAAGGGACATGAGCGTCCTAACAGAGCGCCAGTTGGAGGGCATCAGGCGCGTCAGCTCGCTGGGGGCGACCGTAAAGGTCAACACTGTGCTAGCGCCCGGTGTGAACGACTCGCACATAGGGGACATCGCGGCGGCGGTGAGCCTGGCCGGGGCACACATCTACAACATCATACCCCTGATACCCCAGCATGAGCTGGCTCATATCGAGCCGCCGGACTGCGGGATGCTCCAATCAGCGCGCGAGCAGGCCGCGAAGCACATCGATGTGTTCCACCACTGCAAGCATTGCAGGGCCGACGCGTGCGGGATACCGGGGGTGAGCGATTTTTCGGGCAAACTTTACGGCGGCGCTATGGAGACGGTCTCTCTCGGATAGGGCGAACTCCAAACCAAAGGGAACTACGAAAGGATTTTCTAATGACGGTTAAAATCGCGATTGCGAGTTCCGACTTGAATAACGTGGACACGCATTTCGGAAGATGCGGGGCGTTCGTCATCGCGGAGGTAGACGAGGAACATAAGAGCTACAGGCTGACGGAGGTGAGGGACGTGACGGCGCCTTGCCCCTCCTGCGGCAGACTTGGAGAAGAGGATGACGCGATAGAGAGGGTCGTAGAGGCGCTTTCGGACTGTTCGTTCGTAGTCGTGAGCCGCATCGGCAGGTGGCCCGATTCGCTCCTCTACAGCAGGGGGATTGCGAGCGTCGAATTCACCGGCCCGATAGACGCGGCGATAGAAAAGCTGTTCGGGCGATGTACGGTTTTGGCGCAAACGTGAAGAAGAGGGGTTTTCGGGATCATGATACGACTGACTGGCATAACTAAAAGCTTCGGCGACAAACAGGTGCTCCGCGACATAAACATGACGGTGGAGACCGGCGAAATTTTAGTCGTGCTGGGACCCAGCGGGTCGGGCAAATCGACGCTCCTGCGGTGCATCAACTTTCTGGAGCGCCCCAACGCCGGAGTGATAGAGAGCGGCGGCAGGGTGATCGACGCCAAGACTGCGACAGCCCGAGATATCCTCTTTCTGCGCAACCAGACCGCCATGGTCTTCCAGCAGTTCAACCTCTTCGCCAACCTGACCGCAGTCGGCAACGTCATGCTCGGGCTAACCGACGTCAAGGCGATGAAAAAGCGCGTGGCGCGTGAATTGAGCTTGCAACTGCTCGAAAAGGTCGGCCTGTCCGACAAGTCGGGCTTCTATCCCGGGCAGCTCTCGGGCGGCCAGCAGCAGCGCGTTGCGATAGCCCGAGCCCTCGCCATGAAGCCCGACGTCCTGTTGCTCGACGAGCCGACCTCGGCGCTCGACCCGGAGCTCATCGAGGACGTTCTCGAGTGCATAGAGAAAGTCGCGGAGGACGTGAACTCCATGATAATAGTCACGCACGAGCTAGGTTTCGCGCGCAGCGTGGCAGATAAAATCGTCTTCATCGACGAGGGCGTCATTCTCGAGGAGACGGAGGCATCGCAGTTTTTCCTGAGCCCAGCGACGCAGAGGGCCGGGGAATTTTTGAAAAACTCGCTCCGCAGATACATAAACCCTGCGGACACGCTGCTCCAAATTTGAAACGACGATAATTCCAATAGAGGAGGAAATAGTTATAATGAAGGGCAAGGGAGCTTTTTTCATCGTTTTGGCGCTGGCAATTCTCTTCGTCTCCGATTTCGCGCAGGCGGAGGACGTGAAACTCTACGTGGGGACCCAGAACGACTATCCCCCGTTTACGTTTATCGATAAAAACGGCGAACTTGACGGGTTCGACATCGCGTTCGTCCGGGAGCTCGACAAACGCCTCGACGGATACACGATAGAGATACTGCCGCTTGGCTGGGACAACTCGTTCGTCGCCCTCGAGACCGGAAGGATACAGATGGTGGTAGATCAGGTAGCGGTGAACGCGGAGAGGGAGAAAACCTATCTCTTCTCCAAGCCGTACTTCACGGCACAGTCGTCGATAGTCGTTAAAAAAGGCAGAACCGACATCAAGACTCTCGACGACCTCCAGGGCAAGACGGTCGAATCGTTTCCGGGCAACTCCTACACCATGATACTCGAAGCGTACAACGCCGCCCATGGGCCGGACGAACAGATAATAATAAAATATGCCGGCGGCGCAACGCAGACGGCCGAGATATTGCTTAATGTCTCCACTGGCAGGATAGACGCAGTTGTCGATGACCCCGTCATGTCGAACGCCGTAAGAAGGGAACAGGGCCTCGATCTCGACATCATACCGAGCCCGGTCCAGAGCGACCCAATCGGGGTGGCCCTCTCCAAAAGCGACGCGGGCCGAGAGATCAAGGCCCTCATAGACCCCATAATAGAGGAGATGCTGGCCGACGGCACGCTTAAAGCCCTCTCTGTGAAATGGACCGAGAGCGACTACGTGCCACAGAGGTGAAAAAAGCCAGCGAACGTAACGACAGGAGGCGACGGCCGTGCAAAAAGAGTTAGACTGGGTCTTTCTTTGGAACAACCTGCTCAAGATCGCCACGAAAGTACCTACGACGATGTATCTGGCGCTCATCGCGACGTTCATGGGCGTCCTGCTGGGCCTTTTCATCGCACTCGTGAAGGTGTACAAGGTGCCGGTCCTGCGCTGGCTCGCCACCCTTTATGTGTCGTTTATCCGAGGCACGCCGGTTCTGGTCCAGCTTTACCTCATATTCTACGGCGCGCCATGGGCGATCCTTCGTATCTCGTCCGCCCTTGGTCTGCGCGGTTTCGACCCCAACCAGATATCCCCGGCCTTTTTCGCCCTGCTGACCTTTACGCTCAACTCGGCGGGCTACTTGTCGGAGACGCTGAGATCGGCGATCGAGTCGATAGACAGGGGGCAGATCGAGGCGGCGCGCTCCATAGGCATGAGGGAGTCTCGGATAATGATCAAAATCGTCCTGCCGCAAGTGGCGCTGAACGCCCTTCCGAACCTAGGCAACTCGCTGATAAGCATGGTCAAGGACACGTCGCTCGCCTTCTCCGTGATGGTGATCGACGTGATGGGTCAGGCGAAGCTGATTGGGTCATCCACGCTCAGGTATCTTGAAATTTACATCTCCGTTTCCATCGTTTATTGGGGGCTTTGCATATTGCTTGAGTGCATATTCGGCGCCGCTGAAAAAAGGATGAAGCTCACCAAAAGGGCGCTTGCCGAATGATGGCGCACCTGCGCGCGCGAGGCATCGGCGTCTGTGCGTGAGATCGTGCCGGATTTAGAAGACCGGCTTGCCAGACACCAGCAGTTCTGGGGGCCGAAGTTCGACGGGGAGGGGCCGTATTTCGCGGCCGCCTCCCATTTTAGCCAGTTTCGCAGTTACGAGGACCGCGTGAACTTCTGGCTCGACATCGACTACAGGGCTTCGGTCATAGAAGAGAGCTTCGAGCGCGCCTTTTTCCTGGGCGATGCTGTTCCTCGCGTGGATCCCGACTTCGGCCCGACCTTCCTGCCCGCGCTTCTCGGCCGGCCTTACTCCATAGGCGAGGAGACGGTGTGGTTCGACATCGAGCCGTTCGAGGAGGGGGACGAGATTTACGGACTCTCGCTCCTCAAGGAATCCCCCTACTACAAGACGTTCATCGGCCTGACTAAGCGCCTTTGCGAGATGAGCGAGGGGCGTTTTTTAGTCGGCGTCACGGACGTCGGGAGCGAAATCGATATACTGGCCTCGCTTTACAACCGCGAGTCACTGCTGATCGACACCGCACTGGCGCCGCAAAAAGTGAACCGAATGTTAGAGCGCGTCGGCGAGTGGTGGGCCGAAGCCACGCTCGAAAACGAACGAGTTATACGCGAATCCCAGCCCTACACGATAACTTGGGTGCCGCTGGCGAACTCCAACACTTGGGCGCCCCTCCTGAGCGAGCTGTCGGCGATGGTCTCCGGGCAGACGTTCGACGAAATCATCGCCCCCTCCATCGAAAGGATGTCCCGTATATTCGACCAGATACTTTTCAACGTGGACGGAGACAGTTATATAAGGCACCTGGAGCGCGTCCTTGCTCTTTCGAAACTGCACTCCATAGAGTGGGACCCAAACCCGAAATACTCAGCATCCGGCAAACTAGAAAAGGATTTCACCACGCCTGAGTCCATAGAGGTGATCCGTCAGATACTGCGCGAAAAAAAACTGATCTTCAACAATATCCCCGCATGGCAAGTCCCCGAGGTCATGAGACAGATACCGCACGACGG
>JAISQC010000033.1 GCA_031274465.1 Synergistaceae bacterium
CCGTGATCCCGATCGAGGACGCGAATATTTCGCCTCGCGGCATAACCCTGGCCGAGGGCGCTCGCGCGGCGCCGGGCCGTTTGGTGGAGCCCAAGGGGGGGACGGTATATTTGGGGGAAATGCTTGCGGCAAAAGGCTCGCGCCTCTTGTCAGTTGACCTCGCAAATCTTGCGACCGCCGGAGTGATGAACCTGCATCTGCTGAAAAAGCCCAAAATCGCGTTCATCCCTACGGGAGGCAATCTCGTGCCTGCGGGAAAGAGGCCATCCAGAGGGCAGGTCGTAGACTGCAACAGCACTATGGCGGACGCTGTCCTGCGCGGTTTCGGGGCGGATGTCGCCCTATTTCCAATAGTCAGGGACGTCAGTGCCGAACTGGAGCCTGTCTTGAACAGGGCGCTGGAATCATGCGACATGGTCCTCGTCTGCGGAGGGTCGTCGAAGGGGGAGGGCGACTTTTGCCCAAAACTCATCGAGCGAGGCTCTTCTTTTTACAACCACTACGTGAAGGCAAGGCCTGGCAGACCGATAGCGACGGCGCTACGCGGGGGCAAGCCGGTCGTAAACCTGCCGGGTCCCGCTTTTTCCGCGTTTTTTCCCCTGCAATGGTGCGTCAGGGGGCTGGTCGAACACTGGTTCGGGTTGCGCGAAACGCCGCAGCCAAAGATATCGGCCCTGCTGAAAAACGGACAGGCGCTTGACGATTGCCCGCTGGACTACGGGCTGTTCTTCCGCGTGTGGACTGAGGAAGGCGTGTCGGTCGCGGAAGCTCTGGACGAGCGCGTTCGGGGCGAGCTGTTCATGAAGGCCAACGCATACGCGATCCTGCCAGCCGGCTCGCCAGGCTTCAGGCCCGGGGACACGCTGGAATTGACGCCGATAGATTGAGTTCGGGGAGAAAACGGCATTGCTTAAAAAAATCTTTGAAAGTGATGCGGTCCTTTTCGCCGCGCTTGCAACCGCCACATTTGCCCTGTTCGTCGCTGGCATGGCTGTCGGCAGGTTCCGCGTGCCGGTCGGCGAAACGGCCCGGATACTCGCGTCTGGGGCAGTCGCCCTTGAGCGGACGTGGACGCCGCAGATGGAGAACGTGGTCCTGAAAATCCGCCTGCCCCGGCTTTTCGGGGCGTTGTTGGTCGGAGGGTCGCTTGCCCTCTCGGGCGCCGCATATCAAGCCGTTTTCAAAAACCCGCTCGTCTCGCCGGATCTGCTTGGAGTCTCTTCCGGCGCCTGCGTCGGGGCGTCCGCCGCCATCCTGATGCACTGGGGGGCGCTTGCGATACAGTTGTCGGCGCTTTTCATGGGATTGATCGCCGTTGTCGTCACAACCGCGATCCCGAGATTTTTCAGGAACGACACGACGCCCATGCTAGTCCTGTCCGGCGTGATCGTCACTGGCTTCATGACGTCGCTGCAGGGGCTTTTGAAATACAGCGCGGATCCATTGGACGAGCTTCCGTCCATAGTCTATTGGGCGATGGGGAGCCTCGGCGCAATTAAGGCGAGCGACATTCGGGTCATGGGCCCGGCGATAACGCTCGTCATGATCGCGCTCGTTTCGATTCGGTGGAGGCTCAACCTCATGTCCTTGGGGGACAGCGAGGCCAGGTCTCTGGGGGTCGATATCAAGAAAATGCGCGGATTCGTCGTCTTCTGCGCGACGCTCCTCACCGCTGGCGCTGTTTGCATGAGCGGGACCATAGGCTGGATCGGCCTGGTCGTCCCGCACTTCGGGCGCTTGCTCGCAGGGCACGACAACAAGAGGGCGATACCGGCCTCGATTTTGCTTGGCGCGAGTTTCACGATAATAGTGGACGCGTTCGCCAGAAACCTGACAGGCTCCGAGATCCCTCTGAGCATCCTGACTGGCATGATCGGCACGCCCCTTTTCATCTGGCTTCTGTTCATGCAAAAAACCACCATATAATGCTGACAAAAAGCTTTCAATCGAGCCGAAAAGATATCGTATTGGCGGAAAACATATCATTTTTTTACGTTCGGGGCCACCGCCTTCTGGACGGGATAAGCTTTTCGCTCGCCGAAGGGGACATCCTCACGATACTCGGGCCGAACGGTTCGGGCAAATCAACGCTTCTTGACTGCGTGTGCGGCATTTCCCCGCTGAAAGGAGGGAGGGTATCGGTCTGCGGGGAAAGCGTCTCGTCGCTGAGCCCCGTCGAGCTTGCCAGAAGGGTTGGCTATGTCCCGCAGTTGCACGCCCCCGCGTTCGACTTTCCTGTCCGGGATTACGTCGTCATGGGGCGCGCGCCGTACCTGGGCCTGTTGGAGGCGCCGGGCAGGCGGGAGTACGAAATGACGGACGCGGCGCTGGAGTCCATGGGCATCGCGCATCTGGCGCGCAAGCTCTGCTCGGAGATCAGCGGGGGAGAGCGCCAGCAGGTTCAAATCGCAAGGGCGCTGGTCCAAGAGCCAAAAGTCATCCTGCTCGACGAGCCGACCAGCCATCTCGATTACGGCAATCAGATAAAGGTCCTGAAGCTCGTCGCGGATCTGTCTGACAGAGGCGTCACCGTCATCCTGACGACGCACGTGCCGGACCACCCCATTTTGCTGGACGGGAAAGTGGGCGTTCTGGACGGGAAAGGGGGTATGAGAACGGGTTCGGTCAGTGAAATCATCGACGAGCGGTCCTTGAGGGACATGTATAGCGTCGATCTGCGCTTGATCTACATAGAAGAGATGCAAAGAACCGCCTGCGTCATCGGGAAATTGAGCGGCGCGCAGGGGTTTGCTGAAAAAATGCTGGAGGTGTAGGTTATGGGGAAGAATTTGAAAAAACATGTTTCAGTCGCGGCGGCAATCATGGTTGCCGTTCTTTCGCTCGCGTGCGCCGTCGGAGCGGACGCGCGCGTAGTCGTAGATTTGGCGGGCCGTGAGGTGAATCTGCCCGAAAACCCGACGAAATTGGCGACGTTTGTTGGGCCGACGCCTGAAAAGATATTGCTTCTGGGAGCGGCGGACAGGATAGTCGGCAAGAACGCCCATGCGGTGTCAGGCCCGTGGGCCCTCGAAGTATATCCGAGGTTTGGCGGCGTGAGGCTCTTTTCAAATCCGATGGAGCCGAATATGGAGGAGCTCGTGGATCTCGGCGCTGAAATCGTCTACTACTGGGGGATGCCCGACCAGATAAGCAAGATGGAGGCGGCTGGGCTCACGGTCCTGGTGGCCCAACTGACGTCCGGCAACCCGAAGACGGCCGACGAATTCATAAAGTTCCAGAAGAGCGAGGTAAACCTCATCGCCGATTCCATAGGGACGGACGCGGTGCATGAACGGGCGAGGATGTGGAACGATTATTTCGACGGGAAAGTCAGTCTGATTCGCGACAAAACGAAGGGGCTTCCCGAGAGCGAGAGGAAAAAAGTTTACTACGGCTGTTCCGACGACGGCCTTGAGTGCTTTTCGAAAAATTCCTACCCTCAATTCATAGTGGAGCTGGCAGGAGGGATATTCGTGGCGCGCGAGACCAGCGAGGAGGTCAACACGACCGTGACGCTCGAGCAGATAATCGAATGGGACCCCGACGTCGTGATCATGGGGCGCACCGACTCGACCGACGGCGTCATGAAAGACGACAGGTGGAGCGAGGTGTCGGCGGTCAAAAACGGCCTGGTCCTCCTTCCTCCAAACGGAGTGATGTTTTGGGATTACAGCAGCGAGTGCGTTTTGCTGATGCAGTTCGTCGCGAAGACCCTTTACCCCGACCTGTTCGGTGATATCGACCTCGTCCGGGAGACCAAGGAGTACTACAAAACTTTTTACGGCTACGACCTGAGCGACGAAAACGCGCGGAACATCCTGTCGCACCTGCCCCCGGCGCAAAAATAAAACGCGCGCGGGATGGGCGCGCTTTCCGCCCCCTGCGCGCATTGGCGGGTAAAAGCGCGAAACAAGGTCCTCCTAAAGCTTTGATTAGGAGGGCCTTGTCTCATTAGCGCCGAATATTTTTTGGCGGGAAATCCGAAAACAGATGACTCGTTCACCAAGAGGCTTTGAAAGACAAATGTCTTCAGTTGTATTTCATGCTCCCAAACTATAAGATTTTTTCAGGAGCCCCATATATTTCAAGCTGATATCTATCAATATAAGGAGGCGCACATGATGAAAAAGGCGTTGGTGCTGGGATGCGGGCTGGTCGGCAAGACGATAGCGCTCGATCTGACGGACGAATTTGACGTGAGGGTAATGGACCCCAGCGCGGAAGCATTGGATTCTCTGAAAGCCGAACATGTCACAAAGCTGAGGCAGTCGGCAGTGGATCGCAATGCGCTCGCTGAGGCCGCAAAAGATGTGGATGTCGTTTGCGGCGTTCTTCCGAGCCAATTTGAGGGCGATGTTCAAAGACAAGTCATTGAAATGGGCAAAAATTACGTCAGCCCATCCGGTTTTCTGCACAGCGATGGCCTTGACTCCCTTGCGAAACAGAACGGCTGTACCTGCGTTTTTGACATGGGGATCGCGCCCGGCATGTCGAATTACCTCGTCGCAAAGGGCGGCGCGATGCTCGACGCGCTGGATTTCGGTTGCGTCTATGTCGGCGGCATCCCGGACAAACTGGACCCTCCCTTTAACTACAGGACGGTCTTTTGCCTGGAGGACACGATGAATGAATATGTCATGCCGGCGAGATACGTTGAGGATGGCAAAGTCGTCGAAGCGCCGGCGTTGAGCGGGCTTGAGGACCTGGACATTCCGGGCATCGGAAAACTGGAGGCTTTTTTCACCGACGGCCTCCGTTCTGCGGCGGACAACGTCAAAGGAAAGTTCGTAGCTGAAAAAACGATGCGCTGGCCGGGTTTTGTGGATACGATCAACATCCTGAAAGCCGCTGGGTGCTTTGACAAGACGCACATCACGGTAAACGGCAAAGAAGTCGTTCCATTCGACGTCACGACGGAGACGCTGCGCCCGCTGTGGAAGCTGCGCCCCGAAAACGGAGACAGGGATCTCACGGTCATGCGCGTAGTCGCAAAGGGGCCGAAAGAAGGCAAATACGTCACGTACATATGGGATTTGGTAGATAAATTCGACGAAAAGCAGATGCGGCACTCAATGGCCAGAACGACGGGGTATCCCTGCTCGGCAACGGCGAAAGCCATCGCGAAAGGCATTATTGCGGAAAAGGGATTTTTGGCGCCTGAGATGCTGGTGGCCAACGACAAATTCTACGAGTACCTCATGCCCGAACTTACAAAGCGCCGCATGAATTTCAAGATGAGCACTCTGATCGAGGAGAGGTAAAGGGATATAGCGATTCACGGCCTGAAGCGGCGTCGCGTCGCCGCTTCAGGCCGTCTTGGCCGTGCCCGGAAACGCTATGGCCATGAGGCGCATATATGTTATGATGGCCGAAACGCTCAGATGATCGGAGGGCAACGGTCAAATGATAAAAATGATGAAGCTCGACACCGATG
>JAISQC010000057.1 GCA_031274465.1 Synergistaceae bacterium
TACGCCGAACTTGCCGCGAAAGCCAGGGCTATGGGAAAAGGCTTACCGATTCCGGATGGGTATATCGCCGCTATCGCCCTTTCCAGAGGGTTCATAGTGGCTACCCGCGATGCAAGCCCCTTTGCGGCAGTTGCCATTGTCACCGCTAATCCGTGGCTCCAAAACAGTTGACAATTTTCGAGGCCCTCTTTGTCGCGATTTCCCCAACAGAGCGCTAGCCCTCACATCACTGTTCCTCAAAACCGTGCATCACAATATAAAATGCAAAATGTAATAAAAATATTTGGATATTCTGTGACGATGTTGAGAATTTTCTCATTCATAATAATCGGCAGACCTTTTTGATACAATATTTCGAGTGTAATCCGGGTTTCATTCCTGTCAAAATCGAAATGGCTTTAGGCGACGTTCTAAAATCGCGCACTGCCGCATAATTCATGCTATTTCACCTCGCAGTCGGGTCAAAGCCTTATCTGTAATAGTATACTTTATCACTCGATTGTCAATTATATTCCCCTTGCCTCCTCCAGTTGAAAACAAAAATTTTACATGGGCGTAATTTTATTTTTACATCGGATCTCTATACTCGGGCCGTGCGGATGACACTAGATGATCGGGCTTCGCGGGTGCCGCGAGTTGCGGCCCGGTCCGAATGAAGGGGAGGTTTTGCCGAGGTGAAACGTACGACTTTTATCCCTGACGGACGATTTTACAAGGGGAACATACACTGCCACTCTACCAGATCCGACGGGCACCTGCCGCCTGAGCGTGTCGTCGGGGCATATCGTTCGAAGGGCTATCACTTCATCGCCTTTACGGAGCATAATTTATACTCGGACTTTTCGGAATTCAGCGGGGACGATTTCATCACGATACAGAGCGTGGAGGCAAGCCCCTCCATGCCGGAGGGGGAGACCCGCGCCTATCACTTCATCGCGCTGCCCGGTGCTTCGGAGCACAGGAGAAACGCGCCACTTCCGATGTACCAGCACGATGAGATGACCCCGTGCGCGCCGTTTTTCTCGTATTACGACCTGCAGGACTTCATCGATAATTTCTACAATCGCGGGTACATGATGATGATAAACCATCCTTTCTGGTCGAGGATCGAGTACGATGAGATATTGCCGCTGAAAAATTTGTTCGCGCTTGAAATTTACAATTTTTGCTCCGGGGTGATCGAGAACAAGGCCGAGTCGAACGTCTGCTACGACGCTCTGCTCAGAAACGGCATGAAGCTATGGTGCGCGGCGGTGGATGACAACCACAACGAATTTGCGCTCTCGGGCGCAAGGCGCGACAGCTTTGGAGGGTTCATACAGGTGAAGGCCGAGTCCCTTTGCGAACTCGACATCTGCGACGCCATCGCGAAAGGAAGTTTTTACTCTTCGACGGGGCCCGAAATATACGATTTTTATCTGGATGGCGACGAAGTTCATCTCTCATGCTCGCCGTCCGCCGGAATATATGTCTGCGGAGATATCCGCCAGATACTGTCGAGCGTGGCCGAAGACCCCGAACACCCGCTGACCGGCGTCATCGGAAAAATTTCCGGCGACGAGAGGTACATTCGAGCGGAGTGCTACGACGCGGACGGAAAAAAAGCGTACACGAACCCCATATTCCTATGACCGGGATCGAGCTGCACGGCGTCGAAAAATCCTACGGCAAGAATCAGCCCGTCATCGAAAATCTCGACCTGCAAATAGGCGAGGGCGGATTTACCATACTTCTGGGGCCGTCCGGATGCGGGAAATCCACCATCCTGCGGATGATCGCGGGGCTTGAGAAGGAAACAGCCGGCAAGATATTCATAAACGGCGAGGATATGGAGGGCGTCAGCCCGGGCGCCAGGGAAATCGCGATGGTGTTCCAGAATTACGCGCTGTATCCGACGATGACCGTCAAAGAAAACATCGAATTCGGCCTCAAAAACATACATGTGCCAAAACCGGAGCGCGAGGCGCGCATCGGCGAGGCCGTCAAAATGGTCGGGCTCGCCGAATACATAAACCGCAAGCCCCAGCACCTCTCCGGGGGACAGCGCCAGCGCGTGGCGCTCGCCCGGGCCATCGTCAAAAAACCGAGAGTGTTTTTGATGGACGAGCCTCTCTCGAACCTCGACGCCAAGCTGAGGGCGCAGATAAGGACGGACCTGATCGAACTCCACAGGAACCTGGGCGTGACCTTCGTCTACGTGACCCACGACCAGGTTGAGGCGATGAGCATGGGAACGGACATAGTCCTGCTGGAGAACGGCAAAGTCCGCCAGCAGGGCACCCCGGGGTCAATCTATTCCGCCCCCCGAAACCTCTTCACAGCCCAATTTATAGGCTCTCCGCCCATGAACATCATACGCGCGGAAAATCTGGCGCCCGGCGTCCGCTTGCCGAACGGCGCGGCCAGTTTGGGTTTCCGGCCCGAGAATGCCGTCGTAAGCAGCGATGGGAATGCCGACGAGGGGCGCGCCTCATTTCGCGGCGAACTCGTCGCGCGCGAGATACTGGGCGACCACGCCATATACAAATTCAAAACAGCCCACGGCAACATCCACACGAAGAGCATGTCGGGGCGGGTAGTCGAGTACGGAGAGTGGTTCGTCGGCGTCGAGGGAAAACACCTGTACTTCTTCGACGAGCATGGCGACGCGATAACACAGTCTGGAGGAAAAAACGCATGAGAGACACGGGAAAAACCATTGAAGCATACTTGCCTTTAGCGATGCCGATACCAAGAATGGCGGCGGCCGAAAAATACCTCCGCAGGGCGGCCAGGGCCGCGACCCCGTACATGATGGTCGCGCCAGCTATTTGGTCGCTTTGCGTTTTCGTCGTGTACCCGATCCTGTACATGATCTGGCTGAGCGCGTTCAGGTGGGACATGATCGGCCCCAAAATTTACGTCGGGCTGGGAAATTTCGCAGAGCTGTTCTCGAACCCGGATTTTTACGTGGTGATGGGCAACACGTTCAGGTTCATGTTCTTCAGCGTCTCCATATCCATCGTCGGGGCGCTGCTTCTTGCGGTTTACCTCAAGGCCAAGACCAGGACCAACGCCATATTGCAGAGTTTTATATTCACCCCTTACATAATATCCATGGTGTCCGTCGCTTTCATGTGGGTGTGGCTCATGAACAGCGAATACGGCCTGCTGAACTTCATTCTCGGCAAAGCGGGCGCAAGCGGCGTGCGGTGGCTGGAGGACGCCAGCGTGGCGATGTACTCCATGATAATCGTCGCTGTCTGGAAGGGACTTGGCTACAACGTCATAATCCTCATCTCAGCGATGCACGCAATTCCGAATCAACTGTACGAGGCGGCGGCCCTCGACAACACAAAACCGCTCAAGACGTTCTTTCGCATAACGCTGCCGATGATCTCGCCGACGCTTTTTTTCCTGACGCTGATGAACATCATCGCGGCCTTCAAAGTTTTCGAGCAGGTGGCCCTGATGACGGGAGGCGGCCCCATCAACGCGACCAATACGCTCGTTTTCGACATCTACCAGTTCGGCTTCAAGTTCTACCAGCTTGGCTACGCCTCCGCTCAGGGCGTCGTGCTGATGGCGCTGATAGCAGTCTGCACGGCGGCGTACTTCGGCGCGCTCGCAAGGCGCGTTCATTACGGAGGTGAAGCCTGATGCAGGCGGCGGCTGTTTTTCGCAAGACGTTCGGGACGGCGTGCCGGATAGCCGTCAATCTCCTGATCTTCGCCATATTCTTCATCCCGTTTTACTGGATGTTTCTGACGGCCATCAAAAACCTCGGGCAGACCTTGCAGACCCCGCCGGTGTTCTGGGTGTCCAAGCCCCACTGGGAGAATTTCAGCAAGGTTTTCGCGGCGATCCCATTTTTCCACATGCTGAAAAACAACCTCATCATGACGTTCGGCATCATGATATGCCAGTTTTTCACGGTCATTCCGGCGGCCTACGCCTTCGCGCGCTTCAGGTTTGCCGGAAGCGGGTTCCTGTTCGGGCTGACCCTCGCCACTATGATGATCCCTGCCCAGCTCGTCTTTCTGCCTCTGTTCCTGATGTTCAGCAGGATGGGGCTGATAAACAGCTACGCCTCCCTCATCCTTCCCTGGGCCACCAGCTCGTTCGCAATCTTCATGCTGCGCCAGACTTTCAAGCAGGTCCCGCGCGAGCTGATAGAGGCGGCCAAGCTCGACAGCGCGAGCGAATGGAAGATAATTTTCAAGCTGATGCTGCCAATCGCGAAGCCGACCATCGTCACGCTCGGCCTCATCACGTTCATCCTGAACTGGAACGACTACTTCTGGCCCTTTGTGCTCACCACCAACAACGCGGTCAGGACCCTTCCGGTTGGAATCACGTCTCTCAACATAGTGGACGGCGGCGTAAAATACCACATCCTGATGGCAGGCAATCTGCTTCTGGTGGCGCCGGTGCTGGTCGCTTTCTTCTTCGCGCAGAAACAGATAATAAAAGCGTTTACCTACATGGGGGGGAAATAGGCGATGCACGCGCTTTACGCGACCGGCGCCCGGAGAGGGGGAGATATTTTCGCGTTTTAACCTCAGGCGAACTAGCCTTGTCGCCGGAGCGATTTGCGAGCGGTCGCGCTCCTCTTGGGGAAATAAAGACAAAGATGACGGAGGTATGTATGATAATGAGGAAAATTTTCGCACTTCTCGCGGCTCTGGCCGCGATCATATCCGCAGCGGCCCTGCCGGGCCCGTCGTTCGCGGCGGCGAAGCCCATTGAGCTGACCTTCTGGTATTCGTGGACCGACAAGATACAGGAGAACAACATAAACCTCGCCAAGATGTTCAACGAAACGCGCGGCAAAGAGCTGAACATACAGGTCACCGCCGAATACCAGGGCACCTACAATGAGCTCCACCAGAAACTGCAGGCGGCGTTTGTGGCGGGCAAGACCCCTTCGGTCACCGTCATGGAGATAGCGTCCATAAAGAGGTTCGCCGAAAGCGGCGTGATCCTGCCGCTGAGTCCCTACATAGAGCGGGACAAGATAGATATGGACGATTTTTACAAGGGCCTGCTGATAAACTGCAACGCCGGCGGGACCTGGTATGGTCTGCCGTATCTGCGCAGCACCCCGATCCTGTACATGAACACGACACTGCTCGAGAAAGCCGGTCTCGACCCAAGCGGCCCCAAGACGTGGGATGAGCTGGCGGAATACTGCAAGACCGTTAAGGAGAAGACGGGCGCTTACGGCATCACGCTCAATTCCGACGTATGGATTTTCGAGGCGTTCATGTTCGAAAACGGCGTCGCGACCCTGACGCCGGACGAAAGCCATAGCAACATCAACTCGCCCGAATCCAGATCGGTGTTCGCGTTTTTCAAAGACCTGGTGGACAAGGGCTATGTGCGCTGTGTCGCAGGAGAGGACTACGGCAAGGTAGCCGCTGACATAATGAACCAGAAAACGGCGATGTTCTTCAACTCGACCGCCGACCTCACATACAACCTCGAACTGGCCAGGGAGAACGGCTACGAGATCAACACCTGCTTCATCCCGTCGAATAAGTCTTACGGCGTGCCGACCGGCGGCTGCAATCTGGTCCTGACCTCGCGCCAGACCGACGAGGAGCGCGAAGCGGCATGGGAGTTCATCAAATGGATGACCGAGACCAAGCAGGCGGCCTACGCCCACGCTTACACCGGCTATGTCGCGACCCGCAAGAGCACAGCGGCCTCGCCCGAGATACAGGCGCTCTACAAGGAGAAGCCCCAGTTCAAGGTCGCGCTGGACCAGTTGGAGCAGTACGGCCACGGGCGCCCCATGAACCCTGGCTACGCTCAGGTCATCGTCGAGTGGACGGCCGCGATGGACGCGATCTGGAGCAACGGCGCGGACATCGATTCGACCCTAGCCGCCGCTGAGGCCAAGATCGTAAGAATGAACATGCTGGCCGCGAAATAGCGCCCTTACTTTAAAGGAGAATCAATATGAATAATATGCGAAAAATGTGTGCGGCGGTTTTGGCGTTCGCGCTTACGTGCGGACTGATGGCGGGCGTCGGCAGCGCCGCCTCCTACAAGGACACGGTAAAGGAGATAGTCATCTGCTACCTGCCCAACGAAGGCAGCGAGGAGTTCGCCGAGTACCGCGGCCTGCTCCAGCGGGAGCTGGGGGACTATCTCGGCATCAAAGTCACCGAGATAAACGCGGCCGACTACAACGCCGTCGTGGAGGCAATGCGCACCAAGCACGCCGACATAGCCGCCTTTGGGCCGGTATCCTACGTGCAGGCCGCCGAGCGCTCCGGCGCCGAGGCTTTCGTCTCGGCAGTTCCAAACGGCGACAAGAGCCTCGGGGGCTACACGTCCAAGATAATAGTCAAGAGCGGCAGCCCCATCAAAGAGCTCAAAGACCTGCGCGGCAAGACGTTCGCGTTTGTCGATCCGGCCTCCACGTCCGGCAACTACGTCCCGACCTTGGAGCTGATGAACGCGTTTCCACCGATGAACAACGAGAATTTTCACACAAACGGGGCGTTTTTCTCGTCGATCAGCTTTTCCGGCAAACACCAGAACGGGCTTCAGGCGGTTCTTAACGGCGATATCGACGCCGCCCCGATAGCGTCGGACATCTTAGACATAGAGACCGCCGCAGGGCGCGTGGGCAAAGGCGATGTGACGGTCATACACGAATCGCCGAAAATCCCGGCCTCTCCGATGGCCATGCGCGGCGACCTGCCCGACGATCTCAAGGCCGCAATAAAGAAGTTCTTCCTGAACTACAAGAACGACGACTACTTTCAGTTCATGCACGGGCTTGCGCCGGAACAGAAACCCTCGTACGTCGAAGCCGTAGACAGCGATTACGATTACGTGCGCGACCTGATGGAGAAAGTGATGCCGAAATAAACCCGACTCGGGGATGGAGCGGCCAAAGGATGGGGCGCGCGTCACCTTCGCGAAGCCCCTCCGGTCGCGGGGATAGAGGTGCTTTGCCCTTTGTGCGATATTCTGGAAGTATTCGATCTCAAAAAAACATACCGCAGCGCGGACAAACCCGCCGTGAAAAATATAACCTTCTCCATGGCGAAAGGTGAGATAACGGGCGTGATAGGGCCGTCGGGCGCCGGGAAATCCACGCTGCTTCGATGCATCAACCGCCTTGTCGAGCCGAGTTGCGGCCACATCATGATCGAAGGCGAGGAGATAACCGGCGTGCCCGCCTCCAAGGTGCGCGCCCTCCGCCGCAGGGTGGGGATGGTCTTCCAGCACTACAATCTGGTGGGCCGCCTCACCGTCATGCAAAACGTCATGCACGGACGCCTTGGGTATATGAGCACTCTGAGCGGGGTTTTGGGCCTTTATTCCGAGGCGGACAAGAGGCGGGCCGTCGAAATACTGGAGCAGACCGGGCTTGGAGAGTTCCTGTATCATCGCGCGGGCGAGCTTTCGGGCGGGCAGAAGCAGCGCGTCGGGGTCGTCCGGGCGCTGATGCAGCAGCCGTCGGTCCTGCTGTGCGACGAACCGATAGCGTCGCTCGACCCGGCCAGCGCGCAGACCGTCATGGAACTCATCAGGAATATCTGCAAAGAGCGGGAGATAGCGTGCCTCGTCAACCTGCACCAGATCGACGCGGCGCTCAAATACACGGACCGCATCATCGGCATGAACGGCGGGGAGGTCGTTTACGACGGCCCGACCGCAAGCCTGTCGGAACGGATGATCGAACGGGTGTACGGCAAGCCGATGGATCAACTGATGATAAAGGACATCTGCTGATGGCGTTCCCGAGAGACGGAACCGGCGCCACCGGGAAGATTATGCTCGCCTCGCTCGAGAGCAGGCGCACGTCGCGCAGGTTCTTATGCGTTCTGTTCGCGCTGTTCGCCGTTTCGACCGGCTTCACGAAATTTAATCCATTGGACGCGCTGATGGCGCAGGGTGAATTTTGGAACTTCATCTTCACGGACTTCATACCTCCGTACATGGGAAAATGGGGGGCGCTGTTCGCGGCGGTCGTGCAGACGCTGTACATGGCCATGGGCGCAACGGGCATCGCGGCGGCGCTGGCGCTGTTTTTGGGATTTCTGGGCACTCCGGCCATCTGCCGCAACAAGACCGTCAACGCCCTCGTCCGCGGATTCGCCTCATTGCTCCGCAACATCCCAAGCCTCGTATGGGCGTTCATCTTGGTCGCGGCCTTCGGCATCGGCACCGCCGTAGGGGTGGTCTCGCTCGTCATCTCAAGCGTTGGGGAGCTGACGAGGTATTTCATAGAGACACTGGACGAGATCGCGGGCGAGAACATCGAAGCGCTTGCCGCCACAGGCGCTGGAACGCTCCCGGTGATAGC
>JAISQC010000066.1 GCA_031274465.1 Synergistaceae bacterium
CTGCCGTAACTGTGGACCATTTCCTCGATATTCGACAGATCCATACCCCCGGCGGGACTGGGGAAGATGGGCTTGAAACCCGCTAGATCTTCGCAACACGCGTACGCTATGCCGAGGCAGTCGTTTTTTGCGAGGGGAAAGCGGCCTCCGTGGTTCGGGAATATCGTGGCGTCGGCGCCTGCCATGCGCATCAGGGAGCCGAAGAGCGTTCCAGGCGCGATGCCGTCCCTATTTATCGCATAGCTGCCTATGAACGCCGGATGGGCGAACAGCGGCAGACCCATATCGGAGGCCGCGAGCTCCCGCATCGCGTCGAATCCCGCAAGCCCCGGCGCGATAAGCAGGCCGCCCGCGCCCAGTTCTTTGGCTCTTCGCGCGCGTTTCATGAGCAGCTCGGCCGGGGCCGTCACATTGGGAACGTATATCGCCCCGCGGCCGAACCTGGCGTTCGCCTCGCGAGCGGCTTCGGCGCAGCGCGCCACGCGTTCTTCGAAGGGCGCGAATATCTGGTTCGTCAGGCCGTGGTCGTCTTTTATGACGTCAACTCCGCCCTCAACGAGCTTCCACACAAGGCCCGCCATGTCGGTTGGGGAGAGGCCCATCGGCTTCAATGCGGTGAAAAGCATCGGGCGCTCCGCGACGCCTGTCAGCTCGCGTATTCCAGAAACTCCAAATCGCGGTCCGGGGCAGAGCGAAAGAATCGCCTCGCTCGGAATGAGGCGCGAGAGCTGTATCCCGCGTTTTATACTGATGTTGCCGAAGACCGCGTTCAGGAACTGCGTGAATTCGCCGGCGGCGATTTCGTCCGCAAAACTTATGGTGGCGAGGTAAGATTCCTCACTCTCCTGATTGAACTCCCGCTCAAATTCCTCGACTCGCCCCACTATATCGTCCGGTATCGCCCCCGGCGGCAGGAAGCGATAGGGGAACTCCACGGACTGCTCAGTGCAGATGTCTTCGGCGATACGCCTCGCGACCGCTTCGTCGCCGGAGAGGCGGTAAACCACGGAAAAGCGCCCGCCGCCGATCAGGCTCTTTGTGCGGGAGTCGTCGTAGCTCTCGAACAGCGCGCTCATAGTTAAAAAGGCCTAGGCCTTAAAGGGCCTCGGCCTTCGCGCTGCTGTGCATAGCCGGGACGTAGGTCTCCATAAGGTCCTCCTCGCGAATGGAAAAGCGAGCGCCTACCGCTTCCTCCACGGCGGTCACCAAGGCCATAGCGTCCAGGCCGTACTCGCGCGCCAGGTAGCGGCGACTCGCGCCATGCAGGAAAGTGTCGCGAATGCCAAGCCGCCGAAGCGGCTTGCCGACGCCCGCCTCCGCCATGCACTCCGCCACCGTCGAGCCGAGCCCTCCGATGACGCTGTGGTTTTCGAAGGTTATCGCTCCGTGTTTGCTCGACGCTATCGCCTCGATGATTTCGGGGTTGTCGAAGGGCTTCAGCGTCGAAACGTGATAGTGACAGACCGACACCCCCTTCTCGCCCAGGGCGGAGGAGGCGCGCATCCCCTCCTCGGTGCAGATGCCGCTCGATATCAGCGTAAAATCCGATCCGCCGGCCCCGCCAACTTTGCCGGAAACCTTGCGGGGGCGCCCCAGCTTCATGGGCTCGCGCTTGTCGAACAGCACGGGAACCTCGCCCCGCAGCTGACGTACGTAGACGGGGCCGGGCGTTTCCCATGCCATGTCGAGCGCGATCTCCACCTCGGTGCCGTCGCCGGGCTCGATAACGGTCATGTTTGGCAGGGCGCGCATTACGGCGACGTCCTCTATGGCCTGGTGCGTCGCGCCGCCGGGCGTCAGGATCCCCGGCAGGAAGCCAAACATTTTCACCGGCAGGTTGGGATAGGCCACCGACATCGCTATTTGGTCCAGGGCCCGGCGATAGATGAAGACCGCGAAGGTATGCACCAAAGGGATGAGGCCCTCTCGCGCCATGCCGCCCGCGAAGGCCAGCATGTTCTGCTCCGCAATGCCCATCGACAGGAAACGCTCCGGGTACGCGTCCCGAAAGCCGTCGGCCTCGCAGGAGGCGGTGAGATCGGCCGACAAGACGTATGCCTCCGGGTGGCGCCTGCCCCACTCGACGAGATGGCGAGCGTGGACTTTTGCCCGTATCTCCATTTTTCTTCAATCTCCCTCCTTTCAATCCCCC
The DNA here is from genome assembly GCA_031274465.1 of Synergistaceae bacterium. Taxonomy (GTDB): domain Bacteria; phylum Synergistota; class Synergistia; order Synergistales; family Synergistaceae; genus JAIRKI01. Next base: position 2,153 of record JAISQC010000066.1, read on the forward strand.
TCCGAGGGCATCGCGTCATAAAATTTCTGATAAGCCGCCTTTTCCGCTTTTTCGCCCGGGCTCGAAAAGCGGATGTAGTGAAGTTTCGGATAGCGGCCCTTCAAAATCTCCATATCTCTGCAGGGATCCGTGTCGCATACGATAAACGTCGGCGTATTCGCGGGCGGCAGGCGGCCGAGCCTGGCGAGCGCCGTCACGTCGTGCCCGTCGATCCGCCGCACGCGGGCACCGAAGGATGCCAGGCGTTTCTCGAAAGGTTCGAGGTTCATCACGGCAGCCGTTGGGCCGTCGCACTGGCAGCCGTTTACGTCTACGTAAACGAGCATATTCCCGAGCTTGTGGTAGCAAGCGGCTTGAATCGCCTCCCAGAACTCGCCGGATTGACATTCGCCGTCGCTCATGAGCAGCACAACCCGCCCCGTTTCGCCCTTTACCCGCCTCGCGAAGGCGATCCCGGAGGCCTGGCTGATGCCCTGGCCCAACGAACCCGTCGTGACCTCCATGCCGGGGGAGTGTTCCGCGCCGATCATTTCGACGGTGCTTCCATCGATATCGGAAGTCTCCATGCTGTGTTCGTCCATGCGTCCGGCCTCGACGAGCGCCGCGTACAAAACAAGCGCGTACTGAGCGGGGGAGAGGATGAAATTGTC
>JAISQC010000074.1 GCA_031274465.1 Synergistaceae bacterium
CTCGACCTTACGGAAGCCACGGTCTCGTTCAGCGGGGGCGACGTGAAGAGCGTCAAGACGAACGGAATGATCTCTCTGGGGAGGGCGCCCCGCACCGTAATGCAGTTCGACATCGAGCGGGTCATAGAATCGGCCCAGACCAACCTGTCCGTTCCCAGCGGGCGCATGATACTTCACACGATACCGGTGGAATATTCACTTGACGGAAACAACGGCATCGACGATCCGTTGGGCATGACGGCCATGAGGCTCGATATAGTGCTGGAGTCCGTGATAGTTCCAGTCGCGATGGTGCAGAACGTCAGAAACTGCGTCGAAAAAGCGGGCCTGGAGGTCAGCGGGCTCGTGATAAAACCACTCGCGTCGGCCCTCGGCGCATTGACGCCCGAGGAAAGCGTATCGGGCTGCGTGGCCGTGGACATAGGCGGAGGCACTTGCGGAGTGGCGGTATTCTTGGAAGGTAGGCCGAAACACCTGGCCGTGATCCCGGCCGGCGGAGACCACATAACGAACGATGTCGCGTCCGTCTTGAAAATACCGCTCAACAAAGCCGAGGAGATAAAAAAGGAAGTCGATCTCTTCTCGAGGTCGGACCCGGGGCAATCGGAAAACCTCGAGTTCGAGCACATGGGTCGCAATTACTCCTATTCGCTTTCTGAACTGACGGATATAGTGCAGTGCAGGGTGGAGGAATTGTTCTCCGTCTATATAAAAAAAGAGATCGCCAATTCCGGGGTTTCCATGCTGCCGGCGGGAATGATACTGACGGGCGGCGGGTCGAAGAGCGCCGGAATCGATCAGTACCTGTCCAGAATAATGAACATGCCGGTTCGGGTCTCGCTGCCGCTCGACTCAGGCCGGATGCCTCCGACCAGGAGCGGGGCGGAGTACACGTGCGCCGCTGGCATAATCCGCTACGTGCTGGAGCAGGAGCGGGATCCTTTCCGCTTCATAGGGAACTCGATCGACCTTGCCCCTGTGGCGCAGACGGAGGGCGAATGGGTGGAGCAGCCCACGAAAGCGGGCAAAGGGAAATGGCCGAACTTCATACAATTGATAATAAAATTGTTTAAGGAGCTGTTCTGACGATGAATACTCCGATGGACGGATATGCCAGGGACGCGTCCGAGCTTCCTGTCGCAGCTGGTTAGGGGGAGTAGATAATGCCGGAAATTTTTCAACTCGATACGCCAGGCCGCTCGAACCGCGAGGTGATAAAGGTCGTTGGGGTGGGCGGCGGCGGAAACAACGCGCTCAACCACATAATCCACGGCCGGGTCGGGGGCGTCGATTTCATCGCCGCCAACACGGACCACGCGCACCTGGACCTCATGGAGGCGCCCATCAAGATAATGCTGGGCAAGGAGCTGACAAGGGGGCTTGGCGCCGGAGCTGACCCCGTCGTCGGAAGAGACGCGGCGCTCGAGTCCAGGGACGAGATACGAGCCGCGCTCGAAGGGGCTGACATGATATTTCTTGCGGCAGGCATGGGCGGCGGGACTGGCACCGGCGCGTCTCCGGTCATTGCGAGCATAGCGAAGGAAACCGGCGCCCTTGTAGTCGCTGTGGTCACGCGCCCTTTCTCGTTCGAGGGCCGAATGCGGCTCGTGCATACCGAAGAGGGCATCGAGAAGCTGAAAGAGCAGGTGGACGCGCTCATAGTCATACCCAACGACAGGCTTCTTCAAATCGCCGACAAGAAAACTTCGCTGAACAAAGCCTTCGAGCTGGCCGACAACGTGCTTCACCAAGCGGTTCAGGGGGTTACCGACCTCATCCTTCGCCCCGGCACGGTGAACGTGGACTTTGCCGATGTGCGGACGATAATGAGCAACGCCGGGTCCGCCATAATGGGAATAGGGGAGGGATACGGCGAAAACAGGGTCGCCACCGCCGCCCACAACGCCATCAACAGCCCGCTCATGGAGGTGCCGATGGTGGGCGCCAAGAGGGTCCTCTTCAACGTCACCGGAGGATCCAAGATAGGAATTCATGAAATCCACGAAGCGGCCACGATAATAAACAACGCCTCCGACAAGGAAGTGAACCTGATATGGGGGCAGATATTCGACCCGGACATGGAGGACATGGTGAGGATAACGATCATCGCCACTGACTTCGACGAATCCGCGTCGGGCTATTGCGCCGCTCCGAAGGATGAGGCGCCGGACGAAGCCATGCCCGTAGCCAAAAACCTCGTCGGATCCGTCCAGGTTTCGCTCGCCGACGCTCCGTCCGCGCCCGAGCCAGCGCCGGTGGCTGCCGCTGGGCAGATGAAGGCGAGGCAGGACATGGGGGAGACGGAAGTGAGGTTCTCGGACTCGGGCGAGGGCGGCGGGCTTTTCAACGCGCAGGGGCTGCCGCAGGACCAACTGGACATTCCCGCTTATCTCAGGAAGAAAAAGAAGTAGCGGCATGAGGGCTCAGGCGAATTTGAAGGCAAGCGTTTGGGGTTTGTGACGGATTGGGGCAGTTGGTCGGATTACAGGGCGCTGGAAAATCCCACCGTCATCCTGCCGAAGGGAGGGGATATGCCATGCGCGCTTTTCTACCCCGCAGATTACTCGATAGGCATGGCAAACCTGGGGTTTCATTATATATACAGGGCATTGCGCGAGCAAGGCGTGGCGGTGGAGCGTTTTTTCGCGTCTCCGATACGATACCGCTCGGTGGAGAAAGACACGCTGCTCGAGAGGTTTCCGCTGATACTGGGCAGCGTTTCCTACGAGGCGGACGTGCCGCTGTTCGCCAAATGGCTAGCGGAAGGGGGCATAAACCCATCGAGGAAAGCGAGGGGGCCTTCGAATCGCTCGCCGGTGATCGGCGCGGGCGGCGCGGTGACGTACATCAACCCGCTGATGCTGTCCGGAATCTGCGATTTCATCGTTTTGGGCGACGGGGTGGCGCAGGCCCGGTACTTGGTTGAGACGGCAAGGCGCGGGCTGCCAAGGGAAAAGGCGCTGGCCGCGCTGGCGGAAAACCGGTCCATATTCGTCCCGTCGATCCACGAGGCCGGCAGGCACCTGCTCGACATATCGAAAGGCGACATATCGGGCGATTACGGGCGCGGGACCTGGACAACGCCGCGAGCCGCATTTGGAAACACCCTGCTGCTCGAGCTCCAGCGCGGATGCGCCAGAGGATGCCGTTTTTGCACGCTTCCTTCGTGCTTCGGCCCCGCGAGAGTCAGGGGTGTGAGCCTGGTGAAGAGGGACATGATGGAATCGGGATTGGAGGGCGGCTTTGCCCAGATCGGCCTCGTAACGCCGGAAGCGGGCGATTACAAGGATTTGGACGAATTGCTGGAATTCGCAGAGCGGCACGGCAAGGGGGTATCGTTTGCGTCTCTGAGGGCGGACGGGATCACGGAGCGCATGATGAGGGCGGTTTTGCGGGCAGGGAGGCATAGCCTGACCATAGCCCCGGAGACGGGCGACGACGGCCTCAGGGAACGCTGCGGGAAACGCTTCACGAACAGCCGCGTCATCGAGGCGCTCAAGATGGCTTCTCAAATCGGCGCGAAAAACGCGAAGCTGTATTTTATGACGGGGCTTCCCGGGGAAACGGACGAAAACATCGTTTCGATATCGAGATTGTGCGCTTCCGCAAGGAACGAGACGGGATTGCGAATAACGGCCGCAGTGTCGCCGTTCGTCCCAAAACCGAGGACGCCGTGGGCAGGGGAGGAATTTGCCGGAGAGGAAAAACTAAAGCGCGCGCACTCGCTGCTGTCGAAGACGCTCAGAGGGGTTGCAGGCGTGAAGCTCCAAGTGGCCAGCATCAAAGAGGCGTGCATGGAATACGCCATCTCGTGGGCCGGAGCGCCAGCGTCCGATTTTATCGCTGAGGCGGCTTTGAATGGAAATCCATACAGAGCGCTGAAAGGGATGGTTGACAAAAGAGAGGTCGGCTCGGAGTTCGCGAGGCTCGGCCTAGGGGGATTCCCACAATGAGAAAGGGGGCGCCTATATGGCTGCTACGTCGAGGAGAGCAAGAAACTACAAGGAAAAGAGTTCAGTGTTTACGTTTGGGCATTTCGCGCTGCCGATCGCTGCGGTTATCGCGCTTGTCCTGCTGTTCGTGGGGGTGAAGCTGTTTTTCCTTACACCCCCCAAGAGAATCGGAGTCGAGGTAACGCGCGCGCCGGAGGCTTCGCAGGCCCAGTCAGGCGCGACGGCTGCCGCCGACGCGCCTGATTTCGAATTGGCCCCGCCACTGCGCGCGGCCGAGGGGATCGAGCTTTCAGGCCAGGAGCGGCCGGAGACGACGAATATCTCCATAGTGCTCGCTAGCCCGCTCACGCAGACTGGCGCTGCCGCAAAGGCGACTTCGGGCAAAACAGCGGCTCAAGGCTCGAATGCGGCGACCCGCAGCCAGCCGCAGCGCGCGGCGCCGGCGGCAAAGACCGCTCCATCTGCCCAGCCCGGAAAGCCAAGCGCCAGCGCGAAGTGGGGGGTTCAGGTCGGCGCCTTCGTGAACGAAAGCAGCGCTTCCACGCTGATGTCGGAGGTCTCGAAGCAGGGATACCAAGCAACAGTCAGCAAGGTCGATTCTTCGGGGAAGACCCTCCACAGGGTTCGGATAGGCGCGGGGGACACGAGGAATGCCGCCGAGACTCTGGCTGCCGAACTAAAGCAGAAAGGTTACCCGGTGTCGGTCGTTCCAATACTCTAGCAGGATTTGCGAAGACATGGGCATTATAACGATTGCCGCGCCCGATATCGCCTTGGCGCGCGCGAAAGACGGAATCCCGCTATGACGCCGCCTTTCGCGCGCGGCCTCGGCCGATAGCGGCCCTTTGGCATGAGCATAATCGATCCGAGAGGGCGCCTCATAGATTACGCCAGAATATCGCTCACCGACAGGTGCAACTATCGCTGCGTCTACTGCATGCCGGAAGAAGGCGTCGCCCGGCTCTCGCACGGCGGGATAATGCGCTACGAGGAGATAATCTGGCTGGCGCGCGTCTTGGTGTCGCTGGGAGTAAGGCACATAAGGTTCACGGGCGGGGAGCCGCTCGTCCGAAAGGGCATGCCGGAATTTCTCCTCTCGTTCAGAAAAGAGTTTCCCGACATCAGGCTGTCTCTGACGACCAACGCGTCCTTGCTAGGCGAGGCGGCGCCGGTCATCGCCCGCGCGCGCCTGTCCGGCATCAATGTGAGCCTCGATACGGTCGATCCGGTCAAATTCTCCGCCGTGACCAGAACCGGCGACATCCGCGACGTCTTCGGCGGGATAGAGGCCGCCGCCTCCTCCGGCATAAGCCCGATCAAGACGAACACGGTTCTGATGCGCGGCTTCAACGACGCGGAGCTGCCCGAGATATTGAATTTCGCGTGGAGCCTCGGGCTGATCCCCCGCATAATCGAGTTCATGCCTTTAAACGAAAGCCTCTGGGCGCGAGACTCTTTCATCGGCTCGGACGAGATAAAAAGCATTCTGAATTCGCTAGGCGATTGGAAGCCCGAGAAAACGGACAGCCAATATCCGCGCGGCCCGGCGAAATATTTCGCGGACCGCGCGACGGGGCGCAGAGTGGGTATAATAGAGGCGGTCTCCAACCATTTCTGCGAGAGCTGCAACAGGCTTAGGATCACGGCTTCGGGGAAATTCAGGGCGTGCCTCTTCAACAACAGGGAAATTCCCCTGCTCGGAATGGTGAGGGCGCGCGACCGGGACGCCCTGACACGGGCGATAACGGAGGGGATCGGCCTTAAGCCCGCAAAATGGACGCAGGCCAGCGACGGCGATGGCAATATGTCGGGAATCGGAGGGTAGGAGTATAATATGAACGGGTACACGCATTTCGACGGCTCAGGCAGGCCTGTGATGGTGGATGTGAGCGCAAAGGAGCGGACTTTTCGCAGGGCGGTCGCGGAATGTTTCGTGGAACTGCCGGAAAACGTCGCCAGAGCCTTGAAGGATAGGGGAGTTTCAAAAGGCGACCCCATCAGCGTGTCGGAGCTTGGAGGGATAATGGCCGCCAAAAAAACGCCGGACATAATACCGCTCTGCCACCCAGTGAGCCTCGATCACGTCAGCGTGAAATGCGAGACGCAGGATGAGGGGAGGCTGCTTCGGATAGAGTGCGCGGCATCGGCCAACGACTCGACCGGAGTGGAGATGGAGGCATTGACAGGCGCGGCGGTGGCGGCGCTCGTCTTCTACGATATGTGCAAGTCGCTGGACAAAGGGATGAAAATCAGGGACATCAGGCTGCTCGAGAAATCCGGCGGGCGCAGCGGAAACTGGAACGCTCCGCAAAAATAATGATCGGGGAGAGCTAGTGGAATGAGCCGCAAATCCAAAGTTCTGGGGCTTCATGACATAAACGCGGAAAAATGGCATAAACTCATTTACGTTCACCGCAACTCGCGCGGCGGCAGCTGCGTTAACGGAGAGGACGCGGTCCTGTCGATTCGCGCGGCGGGGGAGGAAGCCGGGGCCGGCGGGTTTGCGATCATCCTCCCGCCCGGCCTATGCGCGTCCGATGGCGACTTTCTAGCTGTAAATTCGGGCGAGACGATGCTTCGCGTCGAGGAAAACTCCCTCGTCCGGGTGGTCTGCCCCGGGTTCATCGGGGCGTCGAATGCCGTAGCGGCGATGCGGCCGATAAGCGCCGGGGTCCTGACGGTGAGCGACAAAGGCTCTCGCGGGGAGAGGGAGGACACAGCCGGGCCCGCGTTGAAGGACCTTGCCTCGGCAATCGGGGCTGTCGTCGAAAAAACCGGCATCCTGCCAGATGACAGGGCGGAGATAGCTCAAAAATTGATCGAGTGGTCAGATGCCGATGAATTGAACCTCATATTGACGACAGGCGGCACAGGATTGTCCGCGCGCGACGTGACGCCTGAAGCCATTATGGACGTTCACGACAGAATATCCCCTGGCTTTGGGGAGGTTATGCGGGCGCGCGCGATGATGTACACCGAAAGGGGCTTTCTTTCCAGATGTCTGGCGGCAACCCGCAAAAAAACGCTCATAATCGCCTTTCCGGGGAGCGAGCGGGCGGTGAGGCAGTGTTTCGAGGCCATAGCCCCGGCCTTGCGGCACGGGGTGGAGACTTTGTGCGGTTGGGATTCTGAGTGTGGGGGGCACTGACATGAGCGCGATAACGAGGTGCATTTTAATTTCAGGACTCTCTGGGTCGGGCAAGAGCACGGCCCTCAAGATACTAGAGGACCGGGGCCTGTTCGCCATCGACAACCTTCCTCCCATCATGCTGCCGTCCCTTTTGGACGCGCTGTCGGCCAACAGCGCGGCGATGGCCGAGGGCGTTGCCGCAGTCATCGACTCGCGGGGCGACGGCGCCGCGAGGGACGTCGACGGCGCGGAGGAAATCATTGAGAACTCCGGGACCAGGGTCATCCGCATTTTTCTAGACGCGTCCGACGAGACGCTGGTTCGCAGGTACGAAACCAACCGTCGAAGACACCCCTTCGGGGACGGGATCACCATCATGGACGGAATCGCCCGCGAGCGGGCGGAGCTGGACGCCATCAAGGCAAAATCATCGATCGTGTTCGACACGTCGCCCATGACAGTCGGGGACCTCCGCGCGTCTCTGCTCGCGCAGCTTGAGATGAACGAGCGCCCGTTCACCGTCATAGTGAGCTCGTTCGGCTTCAAGAACGGCATCCCGAGGGACTGCGACTATCTGTTCGACATGAGGTTCCTGCCAAACCCGAACTACGTTCCGGAACTGAAAAAACTCTCCGGGAAGGATATAGAAGTGCAGAACTACCTCGACCGAATCCCCGAGAAAAGGGTGTTCATGAAGCACCTTGTGTCATTTATGGAATTTATCCTCAAACATTATGAGAACACAGGGAAAAAACAGCTTCACCTGGCCATAGGCTGCACTGGGGGCCGGCATCGATCGGTTGCGATAGCGGAGCAGCTGTCGAAAATAATTTCGGACACGGGCTTGCGTACTGCGACAAATCATCGCGACATAGAACTGGAGGGCGATCGTGCCTAACGCGGCAGTCATTCTCGCGGCCGGCTTCCTGCTGGGCTGCGCCCTGACCGCTGTCCTGCCATTGCGCTCCAACGCCCCACAGGTCGGCAAAAAATCGCGCCGCCGCAGCGACATCATGGGGAACGCGATAGAACAGAGGCTGCTTCATGGGCCCAGTTTCGTCTGCGTAGGCGGCGGCACCGGGCTTTCGACCCTGCTGTCCGGCCTCAAGGGGTTCACGAGGAACATCGCCGCAGTCGTGGCGGTCACCGACGAGGGGGGCAGCTCGGGACGCCTCAGGCAGGAATGGGGGGTCCTGCCTCCCGGAGACGTCAGAAATTGCCTGGTCGCCTTGGCGGAGAACGACAACTCGCTGAACCGCATATTGAATTTTCGCTTCGACAGAGGTGAGCTGGAAGGCCACAGCCTCGGAAACCTGATCCTGCTAGCCGCCTGCGAGCTGACTGGAGATTTCAGCAAGGCGGTCGAGGAACTCAACCACCTTCTCGCGATACGCGGCAGGGTGCTTCCCGTCACGACGGAGACCGTCGTCCTGCACGGAGAGACGCAAAACGGCGATTTCGTCAAAGGGGAGCTGGAGCTGTCCGCGAACGGCAGCAAGATGAAAAGAATCTGGCTCGAGCCGTCGTCGGCAAAACCGCTTCCCGACGTCATAGACGCCATAGAAAAAGCCGATATGATAATCTTGGGGCCGGGGAGCCTCTTCACAAGCATCCTGCCGAACCTTCTGCTCGAGGAAGTCGCTCTGGCCATAAGGGAAACGCATCTTCCGAAAGTTTATGTCGCAAATCTCATGACGCAGAAGGACGAGACGGAGAGCATGAACATAACGTCCCATCTGGATTGGATCGCGAGCGTGCTCGGCGAAATGCCCGACTATATCGTAGTGAACCACACCCCAATACCCGAAGATTATCTCAGGCGATACCGCGAAAAAGGCGCAGAGCCCCTTTATCTGTCCAGAGAGGAGGAGCTCTATCTGGAGAGCAGCAACTGTTCGATCGTTTACGCCGACCTCGTCAACATCAGGGATGGCAAATATCTGCGGCATCATTCGCAGAACCTGGCTGAGATACTGATGCGAATTGCGAGGGATTATGAAGAGAATAACCTTCGCGGGTGATGGATATGCGAAAAATCAACACGGCTCTGTGGGATGAACTGCTTGGAATGCCGGTAACCGAGGCTTCGGAGGAACTGTCGGGCTTCTTGGCGGTTTTGCCCGCATACGGCAGCGGAGGGTCGGTCATGGTCGATACCCGCAGGCTGGTGGTGGCGCACAGGATGTTAAAGCTCTGCAAAGGCTTGAACGAACGGCAGTTTAATGGGAAAATGGCTTCGGTCGGATGCAGCCTGCACCTCGACAAAGAGAAGGGGAGGGCGCTGTTCAGAATTCCCGGCGGCGCATACGGCGAGCTTGCGGGCGCCGTGCCCGCCCGAAAAAAGGGAGGTTGGCTCCGGGGCGCTTTTGGGGGATGCGGGGCGGTCTATCTCCCTCAGCAGGGGTACTACATGGCATTCCGAACGCAATCCGGCAGCGGATGCGGCGCCGCGCTGGACGCGGAGCTCCGCTCCATGGGCCTCGTCCCTCGGGTGCGGACGAACGGGGAGAAGACCGAATATGTGATAAGGGACTTCGAGGGGATCGCCACAAGCCTCGCCGCGATGGGATTGGTAAAGACGTCCCTTCTGCTCGAAGAAACCGCGATGCTCAGATCGGTCAAGGGCATCGTCAACAAAAGGGTGAATTGCGACTCCGCCAATATAGAAAAAAGCCTTGTGGCTGCCCGCGCCCAGATGGAGCTTGTGGACGCGCTCGACAAATACAGGCTTTGGCGGATGCTCTCCCCGGACGTAGCCGAACTCGCCGCCCTCCGCAGGGCGAACCCGAGCGCGTCTCTGTCGGAACTCGGGCAGATAATGTCGAAACCGGTCAGCAAGAGCACGGTGAAATACAGATGGAGAAAACTTGAATCCCTCATAGAGGGAGAAGAATATATATGACAATGCGAGGGGGATGGTTGCCATGTACCTCGGCAAGGCTGACGTAAACACCTACGACAAGGGGGCGGCTCGCGAGTTCCTGGTTTCCAGCGGCGCCGGAAACTACGGTTCCTCAACGGTTATCGGCGCAAACACGAGGAGCGGGCATGGGCTTTTGGTAGCGCGCGCGGGCAGTTTGGAGACCCATGCGGTGCTGATAAGCAAACTGGAAGAGACGCTCTACGCGCACAACAAGAAATACCAGCTTTCCACAAACCGCTACAAAGACCTGATCTACCCGGATGGATTCAGATATTTGCAGGAGTACCAAGGAGTGCCGCATCCGAGCATGCTGTTTGTGATTCACAGCATATTCCTCGAGAAATCGATATTCATGCCGCGGAATGGAACCTGCACCATCGTAAGATACAAGCTTTTGGAGTCCCCTTACGAGATAAACATGGATATCCGCCCTCTTTTCGCGCACAGGCCGAAGGATGGCCCCTGCAGCGACCAGAGCGGCGCCAATTTCACGTCAAGCGATGCCGGCGGCGGGGTGATAAGCGTATCTGGGCGCGGCTTGGCGAGCCATATTTCGTTTGCGGGCAGGCCAAATTCCGCGCTATGGTCTGAAAAACCGCTGTGGTTCGAGAATTTGATATACGAGCGCGACGCCCTTCCCGGCAAGACCGCGATCGATTCCCTCTGGTCTCCCGGGTACGGCTCGATAGCGATGAAGCGCGGCGACTCGCTGTACGCCGTCCTCTCGGAGGCGCCGGAGTCCTATTCCGCGGACGAGCTGGAATCGCTCATTCGCGACGAGGCGCTGGAGCTGGGCAAACTGTTCGCCGGGGCGTCGAGGGGCTTGAACAACAGCATAGCTCAAAACCTCGCTTTGTCGTCGTATTCCCTAGTCGCGGACAGCGGCGGGGCTTCTCCTGCGATATTTTCCGGCTTCCCGTCGGCGGAGCTGCGGGCGCGCGACGCGTTCATAGCCCTGCCGGGCGTCACCCTGGCCACGGGGCGGGCCAATATCGCTAAGAGGATACTGGAAAGCTGGCTCGACCGGGCTGCTGATTGCAACGCCATAATGCCGTCGCATATCGGCCCCGAAGGGGAGTCGGTGTTAGGTGACATCGATTCCGGTCTCTGGTTCGTCCACGCGATGTCAAAGTACACAGCGTGCGAAGGGCCCGATTTCGCGCGTTCGAGGCTCGGCGAGCTCTCCGCGCTGATAGAGAAATATATGGAAGGATGCCCCGAACTCGGCGCCGTCATGGATGATGGGACGAAGCTGCTGAAATATTTCAACATAGGGCATACCCGCAACTGGATGTCGGGTGACGCAGACGGAGAGCCCCTCGTCGAGCGGAAAGGGTATCTTGTCGATGTAAACGCGCTCTGGTTCAACGCGCTCCGCTTCATGGAGGAGACGTCGCGCGGCGCGGGTGATGGCGGCATGTCGAAAAGATACCGCGATATCGCGGACGCTGCCTACGAATCTTTCGCCCGGACTTTCTGGAACGAGGGGGCGAGATACCTTTACGACTGGGTCGATCCGTCGGACGGCAGTTCCGACGGCTCCATACGCCCGAACGCCATATTCTCAATCTCGCTGCACCACCCGGCGTTGCCGGAGGACATGGGCAGGGCGGTCTTTGAGACATGCTGGAACGAGCTTTACACGACGTACGGGCTGAGGACCCTCGACCCGCGCCACGAGAAATTCAAGGGGCGGGCCGAAGGGCGCCCAGACCAGAAAAAAAAGGCCCGCCTGCGCGGAATGGCGTGGCCATGGCTTCTGGCGCATTTCATAACCTCTTACATGCGCTATAACCCAGACGGGGCAGAGATGGGCTGGAGGTTCATCAGGCCTTTCGCCTCGCACCTTCGCAGGGGCTGTCTGTGGGGAGTGGCGGAATATTTCGACGGAGTGATGCCGTACGAGCCGAACGGGGATATCTTGAGCGCGATTTCCATCGGCGAGCTGCTGAGGGTCATACACGAGGAGTTGATAGAAAGCAATCAGTGACGATTTTTTACGTGCGCGCCAAACCATAGGCAAAACCTTGAGGCTCTGCCTCAAACTTCGCAAGGAGGTAAACCTCCTTGACCTCCATTCAATTTTTTCTTTCACCCTTAGGGCGAAAGAAAAAATTATAAATTATAAATAGGGGTCCGGGGAACTGGTTCCCCGGCGGGTGTGGGTGGAACCCACGGTCTTGAACCTGTGGTTTTAGGATGCGGGAGATAAACATTGACCATTTATGTTTTTTTTGGTAATCTGAGAAACGGTACGCAAAGCTGCGCAGTTCTGTTTCATGGACGGGGCAAAATTAAATAAGCGGTCATTAAAAACCAAGGAGGTCTTTACAATGGCAAGAGGCAAAGTTGCAATCAACGGATTCGGACGCATCGGACGGGTATTCCTCAGGTCTTTTTTCGCAAAGGGCGGGCATGATTTCGATGTGGTGGCGGTGAACGACCTGACCCCGCCCGACGTTTTGGAGTATCTTCTGAAATACGATTCAGTCTTCCGCCGTTTCAACGGAACGGTCGAGCTTTCCGGCGACGTGCTGAACGTCAACGGCCAGAAGATCAAGGCCACGGCTGAGCCCGACCCGACGAAACTGCCGTGGAAGGAGCTCGGCGTCGATATCGTCATAGAAAGCACGGGGCGTTTCACCGACGGAGAGAAGGCAAAGGCGCATATCGAGGCCGGGGCGAAAAAGGTCATCATATCAGCCCCAGCGACCAATCAGGACGTCACTATAGTCCTGGGCGTGAACGATGACGCGTACGATCCGGCGAAGCACAGCATCATATCAAACGCGTCCTGCACCACCAACTGCCTGGCGCCGGTCGTGAAAGCAATCGACGACACTTTCGGCATCGTGAAGGGGCTTATGAACACGGTTCACTCCTACACGAACGACCAAGTGACGCTCGACTTTCCCCCGCGCAAGGGGCTCAGCGCGATAACGCGCGGGCGGGCCGCCGCTCTTTCGATAATACCCACCAGCACCGGCGCGGCAAAAGCCATTTCAGAGGTCATCCCTCACCTCAAGGGGAAACTCAATGGGTTTGCCCTCCGCGTGCCCACGCCTGACGTGTCCGTCGTGGACCTGACCGCAGAGCTCAA